>JAHFGX010000035.1 GCA_023247215.1 Candidatus Omnitrophota bacterium | reverse complement strand
TTCCTCCAGCGCATGCAGACGCGCGGAGGGCGCCAAACCCTGAATCGTCGTCGGCAAAAAGGCCGGTGGCAACTCATCCCCAGCTGACTCGCGCGACTCTCCGCAGCAGCGAGCGATTGCGATTGACCGCGCGATTTTCCGCGATCCATCAGGAGGGCCGGTGGGCGCGAGGACGCTGGATGTCCGTCGGGGCGCTGCCCAATCGCCTCCCAGTCACCCGGCTGGGGCTTCGCGTGCAGCGAGGCACAAAAGGGGCGGTGATTCGCAATCGCGTTAAGCGAGTGTTCCGCTCCGCGTACCGTTGTCACAAGACCGATTTGTCTCCTGGGTACGACGTTGTCGTGGTGCTTCGGAGGAGTGCCGACGTGGCCCAGGAACACCTCGCCAAGGATTTTCTCACAGCGTGCGATTCCATTGGAATTCTCGCGAAATGATGTTGGTATGGCTCATCCGCTCATATCGTAACATGCTGTCAATATTTATGTTACCGTCATGTAGATTTATCCCATCCTGCTCCACCTACGCGGAGGAAGCGTTGAAATCCGAAGGAGTTTGGCGAGGCGGATGGAAAACGCTTCGTCGGATCTTGCGCTGCCATCCGATGAGTCCAGGTGGACTTGACCCGGTGAGCCATGGATCTTGAAAAGCGCGTGTGGATCGCCGCCGTCTTATCTGCCACGCTCCTGATCGGGTATTCCCAGTGGATGAGAAAGTCGTTTCCGCAGGTAGAGCAGCATCTTATTGCGCCGCAGTCTGTTGAAGGAAAGCATATCGCCAAACCGATGGCCGGGCCCCAAGAAGAGCAGATCGTGCTGGAATCCAGCCATCTTCGATTGGCTATCGGCGCATCTTCCGCCATGGTTCATTCAGCGACGTTGAAGGATTACACCCAAAAGAAAACCGGCGTGGCACTTCAGTTTGGGAGAATCGTTCCGATTCTGTCCGTTCGGTCTGGCGATGAGGAGGCGTTGTGGAATTTAGTCGCCAATACCGGGCCGGCCGCTTCCTGGACAAGAGTTCTCCCATCTGGCATCCGCCAAGTCTTGACCATTGAGCTTGATTCTCAACAGCCCGTATTCGTAGTTCGCGTGGAATCTTCGAACCAAGGGGCCAACCCACAACGCTTGCCAATTTCTTTCCTGGCTTCATGGGAACGAAGTGACGAACTTTCTCAACGAACCAATCCGCTTGAAACCGTGCTCCACGTAGAGAAGCGTCAGGGTTGGCAGCGAGACTACTTGCGATATCGCGAAGGTGGCAGCATAATTTTTGAAGTTCCACGTGGAACAAAAATGCTCACGCTGGCTGAGCGGTATTTTTGTCTGGTACTCAAGTCAGACTCGCTAGCCACGGCGCAAGTGACCCCGACAATTCCTCACGCTATTTCCACCAACCTGTCTTTCCAAGCCATAATCAATCCTGGGAACGTGTCGTCGTCTGCCGTGAAGGTCTATGCGGGTCCTCGAGATTTTTTCCATCTCAGAGATGCCGGATTTGAGGAAGCTTTCCCGCTAGGAATACTGAGCAAAATCGGCTTAATCTTGATGGCGATACTGAAATGGATCGCCAGCGCCGTGCATAACTATGGGGTGGCATTAATCCTGCTTTCCGCATCGATCACCTTCATGCTCTCTCCATTTACCATTATCAGCTTTAAATCCATGAAGAAATTGCAAACGCTCCAGCCGTTGATGGAACAGATTAAGCAGAAGCATGAGAAAGATTCTCAGCGGGCCAACAAAGAGATGATGGCCCTCTTCAAGGAGCATAGAGTCAGCCCACTAAGCGGCTGCCTCCCCATGCTGCTGCCCCTCCCAATATTTTTCGCGTTATGGTCTTCCGTCACGCATTTTGTTGGGCTTCGAGGCGCGGAGTTTCTCTGGATTAAAGATTTGTCACTTCCAGACAAATTTGCCAAAATGCCGTTTGGATTTGAGCTGAATTTATTGCCAGTCTTGATGTGTATTGCCATGTATTTCCAATCCAGGCTGTCGCAGCAAGCCGCAGCGCAAAGCGCCAAGAACCCATTTTCTGGCCCCATGATGTCCGTAATATTTCTCCTGATGTTCTACCAAGTTCCTTCTGGGCTTGTGCTGTATTGGCTGACGAATAGCCTCGTCTCGATTTTCTGGTACCGCGTTGCGGTTTCATAAGTAGCACACAAGTTATACACAGTTGTTGAAATCTCTGGTTGTTCCACGTGGAACACGAGATATCGCTTGATGGCCACGGCTATTGCAATCTGTAATCAAAAGGGTGGCGTAGGAAAATCAACCACCGCCGTGAACCTCGGCGCCTATCTGGCCATTTCAGGGAAGAAGACGCTGCTCTTTGACTTAGATCCGCAAGGAAATAGCACCGTGTCATGCGGAGTTAATCGCGCAGCTTCCGCTGCCACCCTGTACGATGTTCTGCTCAAGAGGCGGGAGATCTCGGAGGCCATCTCAACATCATCTCTCCAGGGGTTGGATGTCGTACCATCTCACGCCGAACTCTCGTCTGTGGATTGGCAGTTGGCCAACGAGCCAAACCGGGAACGGCTGCTCCAGGAGATCTGCGGGCAGGTTCGTCCGCATTACGACGTGATCGTATTCGATTGTCCGCCATCGCTTGGGCTGCTGACGGTGAATGCGCTGGTTGCCGCGGATTCGACGCTCATCCCAGTTCAGTGTGAATATTTGGCATTGGAAGGATTGAACTCCTTGCTTCGGTCAATTGACACCGTCAAGCAATCCCTGAACCCATCCCTCCGGGTCGGAGGGATCGTCTTGACGATGGTGGATTTCCGCGCTAATCTGACGCGCGAGGTGGCGCAAGAGGTGCGGAGATTCTTCAAGGATCTGGTGTTTGAGGCCTCCATCCCAAGGAATGTGAGATTGGCCGAGGCGCCAAGCTACGGCAAGCCGATTTGTATGTATGATCCAACTTCAATTGGAGCAATAGCTTACGATATGCTCGCGAAAGAGTTATCCGTCAAGTACGGGTTGGATCCGCAACCAACGGAGGCCAAGGCGTCGAATGAATAAGCGCTTAGGAAAAGGATTTGCCGAGATTATCCAGGCCTCGGTCCAGGCCAGCCCGAATTGCGTGCTGTTGCCCATTGAGCAAATTCGAGCCAGCCGGTTCCAACCTCGGCAGGTGTTTGATGAATCGGCGCTTGACGAGCTGAAAGCCTCGATCAAGCAACGCGGGGTGATCCAACCGATCATCGTGCGGCCGATCGCGCACGGGACCTACGAGCTGGTGGCCGGCGAGCGACGCTGGCGGGCCGCCAAGTCGCTGGGCTTGCGGGAGATCCCTGCGCTCGTCAGAGCCCTTAGCGATCAGGAAACGCTCGAGCATTCGATTTTGGAAAACGTCCAGCGGGAAAACTTGAACCCGGTTGAGGAAGCGAGAGGCCTGGCGAGGCTCATCAATGAGTTTGGATACACGCAGGAGGACGTCGCAGAGGCCTTGGGAAAAGACCGCAGCAGCGTGACGAACGCGCTCCGCCTGCTCAAGCTTCCCGAGGAGATTCAGGAGGCGCTTGGAGCCGGCAAGCTGACGGCCGGGCACGCGAAAGCGCTGCTCATGCTCGAGGGCTCGCCCAAGCAACGGGAACTGTTTCAGGACACGCTGGCCAAGCAGCTGTCGGTGCGGCAACTGGAGGCGCTGGCTGCCGAGGCCAGGCCAGCCAGCGCATTGCGGCGCCGGGCGGCATCCGCAGACCCGCATGTGCAGGCCTTAGAGCACTCCCTCCGGGCGCTCTTGGGCACCAAGGTTCGCGTAGCTCCGCGCGCTCGAGGGGGGCGCATCGTGATCGACTATTTTTCGACCGAGGAGCTCTCCCGGATTGCGCAGGCCCTGGGGCTGACGCTCTCACACCCCGGCGCGTGATTGATGGCAGACGAAGCGACGCTGGTGCTGATTAAACCCGACGCCATTCAGCGTGGGCTGACCGGGACCGTGCTCGCACGACTGGAGCAGACCGGATTGCGCCTCCTGGGAGCGAAGATCGTGCGCGTCAACCGTGCGCTGGCGGAAGCGCATTATCAGGACTTGCGGCGCAAGCCGTTTTTTGAAGAGATTGTCCGCTACCTGTGCGGCGAGCTGCACGGCACGGAGTATGTCTGGGTGCTGGTCTACGCCGGCCCGTCAGCCATTGACACCGTGCGCAAACTTGCGGGGGCCACGAATCCGGAACAGGCGGACCCGCGCTCGCTTCGCGGGGCCTACGGCCGCATCACGACGGCGGGCGTCATGGAAAATATTCTTCATGCGTCTTCCGATCTCCGCGAGAGCCGCCGGGAGATCCCGCTGTGGTTCCGCCCGGAAGAGCTGCTTGAGCCTGTTGAGCTGTCGGGGGGGCGCGCCGCCTCACCGAAGGCCGCCCGCGCATGATCCTTCGACGCGGCCTTTGGGCCTTGCTCAGGATCATGGTGAGCGGAGTCGAACCATGATGGCCAGCATGACCGGCTACAGCCGGGTGACGCAGACCTCACCGGCCGGCACCGTGACGGTGGAATTGCGCAGCACGAACCACCGCTATTTGGAAGTGGAGCAGCGGCTGCCCCACGGGCTCGCGGGGCTGGAGAGCGAGGTGGTGCAGGTGCTGCGGCAGCGCCTTCGTCGAGGACGGGTTGACGTGAGCGTCGCCGTGCACGGAACCGGGCGGCGCGGGGATCAGGTGGAGCTTGATGTCCCCCTGGCCCAGGCCTATTACCGCAAACTGTCCGAATTGCGCGCGCGGCTGCGCCTGGCCGAGCCGATGGCGTTGTCACATGTGCTCTCGCTGCCGGGCGTGCTGACGCTTCGCGACGGGCAGGAGCATGCGCAGACCCTGTGGCCGGCGATCCGCCGCGCGCTGCACGCCGCGCTTATCAAGCTGGTCGCATCGCGGCAGCGGGAAGGCCGCCGGCTGATCCAGGATATCCGGACGCAGGGGGAGACGATCCGCGCGCGGCTGCGGGCGATCCGCGCCGCGCTGCCCAAAAGCGGCCTCCAGCAGCAGCAGCGGCTGTACGAACGCCTCAAGGCGGTGATCGGTTCGGCGGGCCTCCCGACGACGGCGCAGCTGCGGCAAGCGCTGGCGGTCATGAAAGACGCGGATGTGCACGAGGAGCTGGTGCGGCTGGATAGCCACCTCATCCATTTGCGGCAGACGCTGTCCGGCCGCCAGGCGGCGGGCAAAGCGGTGGACTTTATTGCCCAAGAGCTGACCCGCGAAGCCAACACGCTGGGGGCGAAAGCGGAGGACGCGCTGATCGCGCGCGACGTCATTCAGATCAAAAGCGCGATCGACAAGATCCGCGAGCAAGCCCAAAATCTCGAATGACGCTGCTCAATGTCGGCTTCGATAATGTGGTGTCCGCCCCCCGGATTGTGGCGGTGGTCTCCGCCGACCCGTCGCCGAGCCGGCGGCTGCGCGATGCGGCGCTGCGCCACCGCAAGCTGATTGATGCGACGAACGGCCGGCGCACCCGGACGCTCGTCATCATGGATTCCGACCACGTGGTGCTCTCGAGCCTGCAGCCGGAGACCGTCGCCCAGCGGTTGACGGAGTTGCCCGTTACGGCGCGGGCATGAGGGCGGGGCAGGCG
Organism: Candidatus Omnitrophota bacterium; assembly: GCA_023247215.1. Classification (GTDB taxonomy): domain Bacteria; phylum Omnitrophota; class Gorgyraeia; order Aquiviventales; family Aquiviventaceae; genus JACPRA01. The sequence goes on along the minus strand of JAHFGX010000035.1, from coordinate 13,199 downwards.
CGGCCCAGACGCGGATTGGCGTTTGTCGTGTCCTCGCCCTCCGGCGGCGGCAAGACCACCGTGGTGCGCGCCCTGGTCAGCCGCATGACCGGGCTGCGCCGCTCCATCTCGGTGACGACGCGGCCGCGGCGGCCCGGAGAGCGTTCTCGGGTGGACTACCGGTTTGTCAGCCGGGACGCCTTTGCGCGGCTGCGATCCCACGCCAAGTTGTTGGAGTGGGCGCAGGTGCACCGCGCCGAATACGGCACGCTGCGCGAGCCGCTGCTGGAAATGCTGGCTGACGGCACGGATGTCATCTTAAGCTTGGATGTGCAAGGGGCCCGGGCTGTCCGGCGCCGGTTACAAGATCAGGCGGTGCTCATTTTCCTGTTGCCGCCGTCGCTGCGGGCCCTGCAGGCGCGCCTGGTCCGCCGCCGGACGGAATCGCCGGAAGCCATTCGGCAGCGGCTGGAGGCGGCGCGGAACGAGCTGCGGCAGTTGGCGGCGTATGACTACGCCGTCGTCAATCGCCGCGTGGCACAGGCCGTGAAAGACGTGCAAGCCATTGTGACGGCCGAGCGCGTCCGCTTGCGAAATAGAACGCACGCCCATGCGGCCATCAAGCAATTTACCGTACAACCAGGGAGGAAACAGGCATGACCACACGGGTTTCGATGGAGGATCTCATCAAGCGATGCCGCACCGCCTATAAGCTGGTCGTGCTGGCGTCCCAGCGGGCGATCGAACTCAACGCGGGCGCCCCCAAGCTGGTGGAAACGAACTTCCGCAAGATTACGACGATTGCCCTGGAAGAGATTGGCCAAGGCAAAGTGATGTGCGAGCCAACGGAAGACGCCGCGGCGCCTGAGGGGGGCAAGCGGAAGCGTGCGGCGAAGAAAAAATCATAACCCCAGCGGGACGCGACCCTAAGGCCGAGCGCCATCGCGCTCGGCATTCCGCGGCTACCCCGATGGTAGCCGCTTCAGAGAGAGGAGGCACGAGGCCATGAATACCGACGGCCGGCACGTGGTGTTGGGAGTCACAGGCTCCATTGGCGCCTACAAAGCGGCGGACTTGGTCCGGCGGCTTCGGGATCACGGCTGCACGGTCACGTGCCTCCTGACCAAAGAGGCGGAGCATTTCATCACGCCGCTGACGCTGCAAACGTTGTCCGAGCAGCGGGTATATACGGACCTCTTCACCCTGGAGAATCCGCATGTGATTCATACCCACCTGGCGGATCGCGCCAATTTGCTGATCATTGCGCCGGCGACGGCGAACGTCATCGGCAAGCTGGCGCATGGCCTGGCGGATGACATGCTGACCTGCACGGCGCTCGCGACGAAAGCCAAGGTCTTGCTTGCGCCGGCCATGAACGTGCACATGTACCAGCATGCGACGGTCCAGGAAAATCTGCGCCGCCTGCGGCAGCTGCGCTACCACGTCGTCGGCCCCAACCTGGGGTCGCTGGCCTGCGGCTACGAGGCGCTGGGCCACATTGCCGAGGTGGAGGAGATCGTGCGGGCGGCGCTGCCGCTGCTGGGAATGGCGGCGCCGAAAGCCGCGCAACCGGCTGCCAAGCCTCGCTCCGCTTCTTCCGCGTCGCACGGCAGCGCCAAGAAGCGCCGCCGGTAACGTGACCCCCCAGGCAGCATGGCGCGGGCTCGGCCGCAGCTTCATCTGCTGATCAGCTCCGGGTCGACCCGGCAGCCGCTTGATGCGGTGCGGTTTCTTTCGAATTACTCCACCGGGTTCATGGGAGCCTGTTTGGCGCGCGAAGCGGTTCGGCGCGGGCATCGCGTGACGGTGGTCAGCGGCCCTGCAGCCGCGTCGTTACCGGTGGAAGCCGTGGTCGTGCCGGTGGAGCGGAATGAGGAGATGCAAGCGGCGCTGCGCCGGTACGCGCCGCGCGCGGACGCGGTCGTGATGGCCGCCGCCGTCTGCGATTTTGCGCCGCGCGCGCTCCGAACGGGGAAGGCGCAGCGCAAACAGGCGTGGACGCTAAAGCTGCGGGCCACGCCGGACATTATCGGCACGCTTCCCCGGCGGCCCGGACAGGTGCGGGTCGGGTTCGCTGTGGAATCCAGAGACCTGCTGGCGCGGGCGCGCCGCAAGCTCCAGGCCAAGCGGCTGGACCTGATTGTTGCGCAGCCGCTTGAGCGCGGCGGGGCGCCATTCGGCCGGCAGGCGGTGACCGCGGTGTTGCTCGCAGCAGGCGGAGCGCGGCCGCGCCTGCTGAAGCGGGTATCGAAGCCGCGGCTGGCTCGCGCCGTGCTTGACGAAATCGAGAGACGTTGCTACGCTGACTCCCCAGGGAATGATGCCCCTGGGCGCACACGATGATGCTGAATTTTCTCGCGGATCACCGCCCTCGCCCGCCCCATCAGAAGCCGGCGCAGGGCTTTACGTTGATCGAGCTGCTCGTGGTCATCGCGATCATCGGCATCCTGGTGGGATTCTTGGCGCCGGGCGCGATGAAGATGCGCGAAAAGGCGCGCCGCTCAAAGTGTCAAAACAATTTGAAGCAGATCTACTATGCCATTTCCGCGTATCGCGACGATCACAGTGAGCAATACCCAGCCAGCCTGGATGATCTCTATGACCGCTATCTGGATGACCTCGCCGTCTTCAAATGCTCCTCGTCCAAGAACCCTGTGCCCGCATCGCCCTCCGCCGGCGACTATGAGTACAATGCCAGCCTCTCCCCGGCCAGCAAGTCAACCGAGCCGCTGCTGGAAGACAAGGACGGCAACCACCCTGATGGCGTGAATGATCTGCGCGCCGGTGGCCAGGTCGCCTTTGAGCAGAACGGCCAGTTCTAGAGTGCGGGGACGCACTCTTACCGCCGACCCCGATCCGTGACGTGATCCACGCACCCCGCTTGCTCATCGTCGGCGACGTAGCCTCCGCCACGAAAGGGTGACCCTCGGGGCGGATCCGCCGGTGTTGCTCAGGACGCCGTCCTGAGCGCAGTCGAAGGGACGGCGGCCTGCGCCTCGCTTTGCTCGGCATCCCGAGCGAGCCAACACGAGGTAGGGAGGGCAGGGCGGCGTAGCCAAATGGTAAGGCGGAGGTCTGCAAAACCTCTATGCGTCGGTTCGATTCCGACCGCCGCCTCCAATTTCATCGTGTTGGCGAGCGAGGGACAAAACCACTATTCACCGGTTCGAATCCGGTCGTCGCCTCGTTTTGGAATTGCGGTGTGCCGGGGTGGCTAAACTGGCAAAAGCGCGGGACTTAAAATCCTGTGTCCGCAAGGACTTGTGGGTTCGACTCCCACCCCCGGCATGTTTTTGAATTTGAGGTGGAGAGTGGGAGTCGAAGGGAGCCGCGACCAAGCTCCATGTCAACGCGACCCTATGGGAGCGTTGACATTCCTTGGGAGCGTCGGGTGGCCGACCGAAGCGACCCGCCACAGAACTGTGGCGGGGAGCGGAGGCGCCGACTCCCACCCCCGGCAAAATTGACGTGAGGAGCGGGACAATGGTCGGGACATGCAGCTGTGGGAGCGCCGCCCAACCGCGCCGCGTGATTCCGGTGTGGCTGGTGGTCGTGCTGTTCTTTTGCGCGATCGTGCCCGGGGTGGTGGCGCTGTATTGTCATCGGCGCCTCTTGGCCTGCGGCGAATGCGGCCGCATCCATTGGCAGTTTTGACCACGGGCGGTTAGCTCAGCTGGTTAGAGCGTTTCCTTGACATGGAAAAGGTCAGAGGTTCGAATCCTCTACCGCCCATGTTCTTTCGTTGGCAAAGGAGAACAATCATAGACAGGATGGATGGGACACGCAGGAAGTAAAGACGCGCTGAAAGCACAGGATGCGCCGCTGTTTGCGCTGCGGCACAGCGCCGCCCACATCATGGCGCAGGCGGTGACGCGGCTCTATCCGCAGACCAAGCTGGCGATTGGCCCCCCCATCGAGGACGGATTTTACTACGACCTGGACCCCCCGGTGGCCCTGACCGAAGAGCAGTTGCCGGTGATCGAAGCAGAGATGGCGAAGATCATCAAAGAAAATCATCCGTTCCAGCAATCCTCGATCGCGAAAGCGGATGCCGTGCGCCGCTTCGCCGGGCAGCCCTATAAGACCGAGCTGGTCCAGGGCATCGCCGGCGAGCAGGTATCCTTGTATACCGACGGGGAGTTCACCGACCTGTGCGAAGGGCCGCATGTCGGCGCCACCGGCGAGGTCAAGGCCTTCAAGCTACTCGCCGTCGCCGGCGCCTACTGGCGCGGGGATGAGCACAACAAACAACTCCAGCGCATTTACGGCACCGCCTATTTCACGCCGGAAGAGCTGCAGGCCCACGTGGTGCGGCTGGAAGAGGCCAAGCGCCGCGACCATCGCCGGCTGGGAAAGGAGCTGGGGTTGTTCAGCTTCGAGGAGCTGGCCGGGCCGGGGGTGGTGTTTTATCATCCCAAGGGCGCGCGGGTGCGGTGGGTGATCGAAGATTACGTGCGCCGGCTGCACCTGGCACGCGGGTACGAACCCGTGGCCACCCCGCACATTTTCCGCACCGACGTGTGGAAGCGCTCCGGGCATCTCGACCACTACCAGGATTACATGTTCCTGTTCGAGTCGGAGGGGATGCCCTACGGGGTCAAGCCGATGAATTGCCCCGGGCACATCCTGATTTTTGCCTCGACGACTCGGAGCTACCGCGAGCTGCCGGTGCGCTTGTTTGAGCTCGGCACGGTCTACCGCAACGAGAAATCCGGCGTGCTGCACGGCCTCTTGCGCGTGCGAGGGTTCACGCAGGACGACGCGCATATTTTCTTGCGCGAAGACCAACTGGTCGGGGAGCTGCGGGAGATTTTGGATTTCGCGTTCGAGGTGCTGCGCGCCTTCGGCTTCGAGCAGTACGAGGTGGAGCTCTCCACGCGGCCCGAGCAGTTCATCGGCACGGTGGCCGGCTGGGACGCCGCGGAACTCGCGCTGCGCGACGCCTTGGAAGCCGGAGGAGTTCCGTATACGGTCCGCGCGGGCGAAGGCGCGTTCTACGGCCCGAAGATTGACCTGAAGATCCGCGACGCGATCGGCCGAAGCTGGCAGTGCGGGACGGTCCAGTGCGACTTCGCGCTGCCGGAGCGGTTTGACCTGACGTATGCCGGCGCCGACGGCAGATCGCACCGCGTGGTGATGATCCATCGCGCGCTGCTGGGAAGCTTCGAGCGGTTCTTCGGCATGCTGATCGAGCACTACGCCGGGGCGTTCCCGTTTTGGCTGGCACCGGTGCAAGCGGTCGTGATCCCGCTGACGGACCGGCAGGTGCCGTACGCCCGGACCGTGCTCGGGCGCGTGCGCGCCGCCGGGGTCCGCGTGGAGCTCGATGAGCGGAATGAAAAGATGCAGGCAAAGATTCGCGACGCGCAGCTGGCCAAGATTCCCTACATGCTGATCGTTGGCGGCAGGGAGGAAACCGCCGGCACCGTCGCGGTGCGCCACCGCAAGGATGGCGATGTGGGCGCGATGGCCATGGAGGCGCTCTTGGCGCGGCTGCGCGATGAGCCCCTGCCCGCCCAGCATGGCTCGGGGCAGGCGGGGGCCTTGTGATTAGGGGGACTGGCTGAACCGATCATCACGATGGGACGCCGCCAAGTGGATTGGCGGGTCCCTTATGCGGGGGTGAAACAATCGACAAGTCATTGCGGATCAACGAGCGGATTCGGATCAACCAAATCCGCGTCATCGCCGACGATGGGGGGCAGCTGGGCGTGATGACGCCCCAAGCGGCCCTGGTGCTGGCGAAGGAACGTGGTCTGGACCTGGTGGAGGTGGCTCCGTTGGCCAGCCCGCCGGTGTGCCGGATCATGGACTACAACAAGTTCCGGTATGAGCAGGACAAGCGGGACCGGGAAGCCAAGCGCAAGCACCACATCGCGCGGCTCAAAGAGATGAAGTTCAAGCCGCATATCGAAGCGCATGATTACCAGGTGAAGCTGCAGCAGCTGCAGCGGTTTCTCATGCGCGGAGACAAGGTGAAAGTCACCATGGTCTACCGCGGGCGGGAGCTCAGCCATCTGGATCTCGGCCGACGCATCCTGAACCGGCTCAGCACCGACCTGCAAAGCGTGGCGCGGGTGGAGCGCGACCCCCTGCTGGAAGGGCGGTTCATGTCCATGATCTACGCGCCGGATCCCGCGGCCTTGAAGCGCCTGGCCAAGCAGCAGCAAAAGCAAGCGACGGCACGGTCCGCGGCGAGCAGCTCAGCCGCGGCGACGAGCCAGCCGCAGAGCGGACAAGGAGGCTCATGAAGCTCAAAACGCACAAAGGCGTCAAATGGCGTATTAAGGTCACGGGGACAGGGAAGCTCCGTCGAATGAAAACCGGGCGGCGCCATCTCTTGACCGGCAAGTCGGGGCGGAAAATGCGCCTGAAGCGACGGTCTGCAGCGATTGCGCCCGCAGCGGAAGGACGACTCCGGCGGCTCCTGCCGTATCAATAAGCCAGGACGCCGGGAACTGAGAATAGAGGAGTGACGACAGATGGCAAGAGTCAAATGGCAGGTGGCTTCTCGGCGGAGACGCAAGCGGCTGCTCTCGAGGGCCAAAGGCTACTGGGGCGCCCGGGGCCGCCATGTCCGCAAAGCCAAAGAAACGGTGATCCGGGCCGAGGCGTACGCCACCCGCGACCGGAAGGCCCGCAAGCGCGATTTCCGCTCGCTGTGGGTGATTCGGCTGAACGCCGCCGCCCGGGCACGCGGGACGACCTACAGCCGGCTCATCGCCGCGTTCCGTCGCGCCAAGATCGGGCTGAACCGCAAGCAGCTCACCGAGCTGGCGATCCACGACCCGAAGGTGTTTGACGAGCTGGTGACGACCGCCGTCGGTTCCGCCTAGGCCGCATGGCCCAGAACCGCACCATTGATTTTTCCGAACCGCCCTCGGCGCGGATCACGGTGCTGGACAAAGGCAACTTGCACCGGGTCCTGAACACCCCGCAGCTCTTTGCGATCGGGTACGGCGACGTCGGCTCCTCCATCTACTACGCGCTTGGCGTAACCGCGCTCTACGCGCTTGGCGCGACCCCCTTGGCCCTGGCGATGGCCGGGGCGGTCTTTTTCTGCACGGTCCTCACCTATGCGGAGCTGTCGGCCGCCATGCCGGAATCCGGCGGCTCCTGCAGCTTCGCCCGCCATGCGTTCAACGACCTGCTCTCCTTCGTCGCCGGGTGGGCCCTGCTGCTCGACTATATCGTGACCATCGCCATCTCGGCCTACTCCATCGGGCCGTATCTCAAACATTTCCTCCCGGTGCTGCAAAGCTCCATCGGGAACCTGCCGTTTACCGTCATCGTCCTGCTGGTCCTCCTGGCCTTGAACATTTGTGGGATCAAGGAGTCCACCCGCATCTCGCTGACGTTGACGGTGTTCGGGGTCGCCACGCAGTTGGCGATCATCACGATCGGGCTGATCCTGCTGATGCAGCTCTTCCAGCCCGCGTTGTTCGTCGCCCATCTGACGCAGCTGTGGCAGCATGTGCAGATCGGCGCCGCCGATCCGGTGTGGTCGCCAACGTGGCCCAGTTTTTGGAAGGGTGTGGGCATGGCCATGGTGGCCTACATCGGGATTGAATCCATCGCGCAGCTGGCCGGCGAAGCGCGCCATCCCAACCGCACCGTGCCCCGCGCCATGCTGGCCACCATGGTGACCTTGTTTGTGTTGTACTTCGGAACCTCGATGATCGCGCTGACCGCGCTAACCCCGCAGGAGCTGACGAGCGCCTACTTAGAGGACCCGATGGCGGGCATCGCCGCCTCCATGCCGTTTGGGCGGCAATACCTCGCACCCTGGGTCGGGATGCTCGGCGCGTCGATCCTGTTTGTGGCCGCGAACGCCGGGCTCATCGGGGCCTCGCGTCTGACCTTTTCGATGAGCGAGCATTTCACCCTGCCGCGCGTGTTTTACCGGCTGCACCCCAAGTTCAAGACGCCCTATGTGTCCCTCGTGGTTTTCACGCTGCTGGCCATGCTGATCGTGCTGTGGGCGAAGCAGTTGACCCACATTGCCGACCTCTACAATTTCGGCGCGATGCTGTCCTTCGGATTGGCGCACCTGTCGCTGCTTGGGTTGCGCATCCGCCAGCCGGGGCTGGTTCGGCCGTTCCGGATCGGGTGGGGCCTCCCCTTCCGGGGGGCCAGGCTTCCCATCACGGCGATCTTGGGGTTGCTGGGAACGGCGGCGGTGTGGGTGGATGTGGTGCTCACCAAACCGACCGGACGATTCCTCGGATTTGCGTGGCTCGCGGTCGGGCTGGGATTCTATTTTTGGTACCGGTCCGCCCAGAAACTGCCGCCGGCGGCCCGGGTGGAGATCGAAAAGCTGACCGTGCCCGGCTATCAGGAAATCGCGATCAAAAAAATCCTGGTGCCTGTCGTCCCGGAGTCCGCGAATGACACGGTGCAATTTTCCACCCGGTTCGCCAAGCTCTACGGGGCACAGATGACGGTCATCCATGTGATCGAGATTCCGCCCTCCTTGCCGCTGGATACGTTTTTTCCGGAGAAGCTGACGCTCGCCGATTCTGCGCTGGAACAAGCGCAAGCGATCGGGCGGGAGTATGAGGTGCCGGTGGACGCGCAGGTGCAGCAGGCGCGCGCCGCCGGGGAAACCATCGTCGAGTTCGCCAAGGACGGCGGCTACGACCTTATCATTCTGAGCGACCGGCCCCGGCCGCTGGCGGCTGCGGCCCCGGGGCGCTCCACCCTCGGCCTGACGTCGGATTACGTGATGAAGAACGCGCCCTGCCGCGTGTGGCTCTTCACCAAGCGATGACCGAACCGGAGCCGAGCGGAGCCCAGCCGGCCGGGCTCACCCTTGGGCAGATTGACGCCCAATGGGAAGCGTTCTCCTCGGAGATCGCCGACGCTCAGCGCCCGGAGAAGCTTGAGCAGCTCCGGGTGAAATATCTGGGCCGCAAAAGCCCAGCCGCCGCCGGCCTGAAGCAGTTGGGCGTGCTGCCGCCGGAGCAGCGCGCCGCGTTGGGCAAGCGGCTCAACGTATTCAAGGTAGAGGTGGAGCGCCGGTTGGCGGAGGCCGCCCAGCGCGCGTCCGCCGCGACCTCCCGCACCGCGGGCCCGGACCTGACGCTGCCTGGCGATGCGCCGGCGGCGGGCCGCTTGCATCCGATCACCCAAACGATGCAGGCGATCCTCGACTGTTTCGTGCCGATGGGGTTTGAGGTCGTCGAGGGGCCGGAAATCGAGTACGAGTTCTACAATTTTGACGCGCTGAACATCCCCAAGGACCACCCCTCCCGCGAAGCGTTCGATACCTTTTTCGTGGACGCGCCGACGGACCGGCCGCGCGAGGGCGCCCGGCTGCTGCGCAGCCACACTTCGCCGGTGCAAATCCGCGCCATGCAGCGGCGCCGGCCGCCCTTGCGCATCGTGGTGCCCGGTCGCGTGTGGCGGCCCGACCCGTTGGATGCCAGCCACAGCTTCATGTTCCACCAGGTGGAAGGGTTGATGGTGGACAGTCGCGTCACCTTCGCCGATCTGAAGGGCATCCTCAGCGCGTTCCTCACCCGGTATTTCGGGCCCGGCACGGCGACGCGCTTCCGGCCGCATTTCTTCCCGTTCACCGAGCCGTCTGCCGAGGTGGACATCGCCTGCTCCGCGTGCCGCGGCCATGGCTGCTCCACCTGTGAACAGAAGGGTTGGATTGAGATCCTCGGCTGCGGCATGGTCCATCCCAACGTCTTCAAGGCCGTCGGCTATCCGGCGGACCGGGTGCAAGGGTTCGCATTCGGCATGGGGGTCGAGCGGTTGTGCATGCTCAAATACGGCATCCGGGATATCCGGGTGTTTTTCGAAAATGACCTGCGCGTGCTGGAGCAGTTTCAATGAGGGTGCCAATGGAGTGGCTGCGCGAGCACGTGCCGGTCCGGTTGCCGGCGGAGCGCTTGGCCCATCGCTTGACGCTGGCCGGGCTGGAGGTGACGGAGATCGAGCAGGCGGATGGCCAGCCGGTGCTGGTGCTGGAGATCACGCCCAACCGGCCGGATTGCCTCTCCATGCTGGGGATCGCGCGGGAAGTCGCCGCCATCACCGGCCGGCGGCTCAAGCCGCACACGGAGGAGGCCCGGCCTTCGCGCACGGTCCGCGCGCGGTCCCCGCGCATCCGCATCGAAGATCGCGCCGGCTGCTCGCGCTACATCGGCCGCGTGCTTGACGGCGTGCGCGTGGGCCCGTCGCCGGAATGGATGCAGCGGCGCCTGGCCGCCTGCGGGGTGCGCGCCATCAACAACGTGGTGGACGCGACGAATTACGTGCTGCTGGACCGGGGCCAGCCGCTGCACGCGTTTGACCTGGACCGCTTAGCACAGGAGACGATCGTGGTGCGGGCGGCCCGCCCGAATGAAGCTGTGACAACCCTCGACGGGGTGCGACGGATCCTCCCGCTTGGCACGCTGGTGATCGCGGATGCGGAGCGCCCGGTGGCGATTGCCGGGGTGATGGGAGGCGCGGAGAGCGCGGTCACGGACCGGACCACCCGCATCTTGCTGGAGAGCGCCGGATTCGATCCGCTGCGCGTGCGCCGCACGGCGCGGGCGCTGGGGCTGGCCAGCGAATCGTCGTACCGGTTTGAGCGCGGCGTTGATCCGGAGGGCATCGAGCCGGCCTCCGCAGCCGCGGCCTCGCTGATCGGCACGTTAGCCGGCGGCTCGGTGACCGGAATGCGCGATGCCGGCCGGCCACCCTCCAAGCGGACCGTGATCAGCTTCAACGTGGCGCACGCCAACCGCCGGCTGGGCATCCGGTGGTCCCCGACGGAGGTGCGGACGACGCTGGCGAGGATTTTCTGCCGGGTCGCCTCGTCAGGCACCAGCGAGGCGCTGCAAGTGACCGTCCCCTCATTCCGTCGGGATTTGACGCAAGCCGTGGATCTGGAAGAGGAGATGGCGCGGCTCTTCGGATACGATCGCCTGCCGGAAACGATTCCGCACGCGGCGATCGCGCCGGCCGTGGACCCAGCAACGTCGTCCCGCGTCGCGGCGACGCGGCGGCTGCGCGAGCTGTGCGCTGCAGCCGGGTTGATGGAAGTGATGCCCTGGGCGCTGGTCTCCGCCGCCGAGCTGTCCGCCTGCCGCGAATCCGTGGACGACGCGGTGCGCCTCGCCAATCCGCTCAGCCAAGACCACGCCTACCTGCGTCCGTCGCTGCGGGTCGGCCTGCTGCGCGTGGCGAAGCGGAACCTTTCCCAAGGCGTGGCGAATCTTCGGATGTTTGAGCTGGGCAACGTGGTCCGCCGGTCGGGCGGCTCCATCGCGGAGTCACTCCGGTTGGGACTCGCGGTCTCCGGGCTCTGGTCGCGCACCTGGCGCGCGCAGGCGCCTGCGGATCTCTTCCAGCTGAAGGGACTCCTCCAAGTGATGACGGATCGGATGGGCGCCGGTGCGATACAGATTGCGCCCGCGTCGCTGTCCTGGGCCGAGCCGGGGCAAGCCGGCACGCTGCTGCTGGATCAGCGGCCTGCCGGCGTGATCGGGCAGGTCGCCCGTCCCGTCCTGGAGGCGCTAGGTCTCGATCAGCCGATCTGGCTGGCGGAGCTGGATCCGGAAGGTCTGTTCCAGGCGCGCCATCTCCACGCTTCTCTCCGCCCGCCTTCGCCGTTTCCTCCCGTGAAGCGGGACCTTTCTGTGCTGGTGCCGGACGCGGTCAAATTCAGCGACGTGCTCGCGATCTTGCACGAGCCGCAAGAGGCGATGACCGTGACGGCGCAGCTCGCGGACCGCTATGCCGGCGATCGGGTGCCCCGCGGCTCGTACAGCCTGACCGTTTCGCTCTCCTATGCGCATGCCGAACGGACGCTGACGGCGACGGAAGTGGACGCGGTGCACCAGCGCCTGATCCGCGCGCTGATGGACCGCCTCGACGCCCAACTTAGATAAGTGCCATGAGACCCGAACACCTGGAAGGTACGCCGGAGTGAGACGGCGTCCACCTTCCAGGTGGAACGGAAGGAGGCTGCACCGATGACGTCGTTGCGGAGCTGGCTGGTGCCCCTGATCCTGCTGGGGGTGATCGGCTACGCCCTCGCGGAAGACCTCACGCTGACCACCTACTATCCCTCGCCGCGCGGAGTCTACCAAGAGCTGCGCACGAGCGGGGATGTCGCCATCGGCACCACCAGCCCCCCCCGGGTCCGCCTCGAGGTCCAGGGGGCGGCTGCCACCACCGGCATGGCGCTGCTGATCACCAACCAGGCGAGTGGCCTCACCCCCGCCCTCTCCCGACTGGCCGTCACCAACGATGGCCAGGTGGGCCTGGGGATGCGGCCCCTGAGCGCCGCGTCCCCCCAGGCCCTGATCATCGGGACCAGTGCTGGGCTCACCGGGGCCGACTGTGGCAGCCTGCCGTGGCAGGATGAGGATGGGGACAGCACCCCCGATCCGGGGGAGTGCAAGCAGGTCCACATGGCGGTGACCCAGGCCGGGCAGGTGGGGATCGGGACGACGAGCCCCAACACGGCCCTGGACCTGGCGGGGGCGCTCTCCGTGCGCGGCATGGCCGCCCCGGCCGTGGCGCCCTCCGGGCAAGGCCGGCTCTATTTTGACGCTTCGGCGAACAAGTTTCAGGTCTCAGAACACGGCGGGGCGTACCGAAACCTTAGCGGGGCGTCCTGGCAATCGTGGACCCTCGTGGGGCAGTACAACTCCACGCGGGGCGGGTGCCCTGCGCCCTGCGACACAGGCATCACCCTCCCCGCTGATCGAGAACTCTTCTACATTAGCTTAGGAGTCAACGCGGATGTGACGTTGACGGCCCCTGAAGTTCCTGAGTATGTCAGCGTCGCCGTCGTCAACGCAGCGACGTGCGCGTATTTCCAGAACGGCTACGTAGCGAACGGTGCATGTGGTACCGGCTATAACGTCCCTGGAGTTCCAAGGGGGCCGGGCCCGGGCGCTCCCTACTCCCTCATCGCCGGTGGGATAGGCCCCTCAGCGCCTTGTACGCTCCTGTTGTTTTCGGGGTCTAATAACCTCTTTGTGCAGACGCAGGCGGCTTCTGGTTACAACATGGATTGCTTCGTGGCGGTGTGGCAGCGTTGAAATCGCAAGCAAAAAATAGTTGAACCGGCAGCGCTGGCGTGCTAGCCTAATAGTTGCCCTGCGCTGCGCGTGAGGCACCAGTCAACGTGAGCCAACACCACGTGACCGGGAATCTGACTTCCGTTGGAGAGTGCAGGCCCTCGGCGAGTGATGAGGGAAGCGCAGACCCAT
>JAHFGX010000050.1 GCA_023247215.1 Candidatus Omnitrophota bacterium | reverse complement strand
ATTATGAGACGTCGGTGACCAAGGTCGAGTTGTACAAGGATGGCACGCTGTTCAACACGTTGACGGCGTCCCCGTACACGTTCACGTGGGATACGAAGCCCGCTCCCAATGGCCAACATACTCTCCAGGTGCGGGCCTACGACGTGCCCGGGAATGTCGGCTCCTCCTCGGTCGTCACGGTGACGGTGAATAACCCGCTTCCTGATACGACCCCGCCCACCGTGGCGATCACCAGTCCGGCGGATGGGACGGTCGTGAAGGGCCTCGTCTACGTGACGGTCTCCGCGGTCGATTATGAGACGTCGGTGACCAAGGTCGAGTTGTACAAGGATGGCACGCTGTTCAACACGTTGACGGCGTCCCCGTACACGTTCACGTGGGATACGAAGCCCGCTCCCAATGGCCAACATACCCTCCAGGTGCGGGCCTACGACGTGCCCGGGAATGCCGGCTCCTCGCAGTTGATGACTGTGACGGTGGACAACTTCATCGACACCACGCCACCCACCGTGACCTTTGTCTCGCCAGTCGATGGACAGCAGGTGGCGGACAAGCTCGTGAAGCTGCGGGTCAGCGCCACCGATAACGTGGGGGCGAGCCAGGTTGACTTCTTTGTCGATGGGATCTACCTGACCACGGATACTGCCAGCCCCTATACAATCAACTGGAACACTGTAAAAGCTGCGGCAGGTTCGCATGTGTTGTCTGCCAATGCGTCTGATGCGGCGGGCAACAAGGGGTCGGCGGCCCAGATCACAATCAATCTCGTCAAGCGGTAAGCGCCGTCGCTGCCGATCCTGAGCCGACCAGCGCTACTGCTTGCCAAGGCCTGTGCTGGATGGAGCAGCAGGCTTTCGTTGCGCGTGAACGATTGTCTGTTCAGAGCTCACGCCCACAACTGCCGATCCAGGCTGCGGTACTGAATCGCTTCGGCCAGGTGCTCCGGCTGGATCGCCTCGGCGTCGGCCAGGTCGGCGATGGTGCGGGCGACCTTCAGGATTTTGTCATGCGCCCGCGCCGACAACCCCAACTCCCGCAGCGCGGCCTCCAATAACGCGTCCCCCTCCGGCGTCAGGGCGCACCAGCGCGGCAAATCCGCCGGGCGCATCTGCGCGTTGGTGAAGACCTCCGACGCTGCGAACCGCTCGCGCTGGCGAGCCCGGGCCTGAAGCACGCGGGCTTGGATGGCGCGGGAGGCCTCCGCCGGCGCCGATCGCCGCAGCGCGGCGGCCGGGACGGCCGGTACCTCGACGTGGAGGTCCAGCCGGTCCAGCAGCGGCCCGGAGATTTTGGCGCGGTAGCGCTGGATCTCGGCCGGCGCGCACCGGCAGTTGTGCGCGGCGTCGCCCAAATGCCCGCACGGGCAGGGATTCATGGCCGCCACCAGCATGACGCGCGATGGGAAGAGGCACGTGCGCCGGGCGCGCGCCACCCTGACCGTCCCCTCCTCCAGCGGCTGCCGCAGGCTCTCCAGCGCTTCCCGACGGAACTCCGGCAGCTCGTCTAAGAACAGCACGCCGTGATGCGCCAGCGAAATTTCCCCCGGCCGGACATCCGGCCCGCCGCCCACCAGCGCGATGGCGGAACTGGTGTGGTGCGGCGCGCGGAAGGGCCGGCTCCGCAGCCGGCCTTGGCGGGGGGTGAGCAGCCCCATGACGCTGTGGATCAGGGTGACCTGGAGCGATTCCTCCTCGGAGAGGTCCGGCTGGATGCTGGGCAGGCGCTGGGCCAGCATGGATTTTCCGGAGCCTGGCGGACCGATCAGCAGCGCGTGATGGCCGCCGGCCACCGCGATTTCCAGCGCCCGCTTGGCCAGGGTTTGGCCTTTGACGTCGGAAAAATCGAGCGGCGCGCGGGGGGACGGCCCAGGGTCTGGCGGCGGCGCCGGGGAAACCGCCGCGGCCTCGCTGCGGCCTGCCTGCCGCACTGCGCTTGGCGCAGGCAGGCCTGCCAGATGCTCGACGGCGTCCCGCAGCGACGCCACGCCGATCACCGCGCCCACCCCGTCCATCGCCTCCGCCGCGTTGAGCGCCGGCACCAGGAGGGCGCGGTGGCCGTTGGCGGCGCGGGCCGCCAGGGCCATCGACAGGATGCCCGGGGTCGAGCGCAGGCTCCCATCCAGGCCGAGCTCTCCGACGGCGATGACCTCCGCCAGTGCTGGCGGATCCAGCTGGCCTGACACGGCGAGGATGCCGAGGGCGATGGCGAGATCAAACTGCCCCCCTTCTTTTCTGAGATCGGCGGGCGAGAGATTCACCGTGAGGCGCTGGCGGGGCAGGGTGTAGCCGCTGTTCAGGAGAGCGCCGCGCACCCGCTCGCGGGCTTCTTTTACCGCTTGGTCCGGCAGCCCCACAATGGTCAGGTGCGGCAGCCCCGGCGAGCAGTCCACCTCCACCGTGATGGGCAGGGCCTCCAGGCCCAGCAGCGTGTACGACCAGGTTCGGGACAACATCGAAGTTCTTGGGCTCGCGCTTGCGTTTTTTGAGGGGAAATCGTACAATAACCTCGTATTTTTGAAACTAACACGACCCCCCGAGACAGGTCAAGGAGAGAAATTCCGTTATGACGAATCGAACGCGAACGGTGGTGTGGTGCCTCGCGGCGGCGTTGGCGGTCAGCGCGCTGGCGGCCGTGAAGCTGGGCATGGACCGCCATCAACTGGCCGACGAATACGCCCAAGCCAACGCCGACCTGGCCCAGTTGAATGAGCAGATGGGAAACGCCCAAGCCACCATCGCCGACCAGGGAGATCAATTGACGGGGCTGAGCACCGAGCTGGCCCGCATTCATCGCGAGATGGACGCGCTGCAGGGGGAGCTCCAGGTCCTGCATGCCTCCAACCACAGCCTGCAGCAGCAGCTGGCGCTGACCACGCAGGAAAAGCAGGCGCTCCAAGCCAAGCTCTCCTCCGTCAAAGAATTGAAGCTGGCGTTGCGCGACGTCCGGGCCAAGATCTGGCACGAGCGCTGGCACGCGATGGTGGCGCAGTTCCAGCGGCGCCGTCCGACGCTGGCTCGTGACGATGCGCAGTTTGCGCAAGGCAATCGCGGGTTCGTGGTTCGCGACGGCATGCCGACGTTGGGGTCCGTGACGAAGCTCCAGGTGCGCGTGCTCGAACCGCAGCCCCAGTGAGAGTGCGCCTCGTCGTCTCCTCATGCCCGATTTTTTAGTCACCTGGTTCACCAACCGGGTGTTCCTCGCGTGGATGCTCGCCTGTGTCATTGCGCAATGCACCAAGATCACCCTCGGCGCGATCCGCCAGCGTCGGTTTGACTTCCGCTGGCTGATCGGCACCGGCGGCATGCCCAGCACGCACGCGGCCGGGGTGACCGCCCTGAGCACGGCGGTCGGATTAAATGTGGGATTCGGCTCGCCCCTCTTCGCCACGGCGCTGGTGTTCACCGTCATTACGCTCTTTGATGCGCAGGGCGTGCGCCGGTGGAGCGGCCGGCAGGCGCAGGTGCTGAATAAAATCTTGGAAGACATTTACTTTCAGCGTCGCATTCAAGAGGAGCGGGTCAAGGAACTGCTTGGCCATACCCCCACGGAGGTGCTGGCCGGCATGGGGGTCGGGATCGTCACAGCGTGGGTGGTGCGGTAACCGTCAGAGTGAGGACCGAGCATGTCGCGGCGATTAATCGTCGGGGTCTTGGTGGTGGTGGCGCTTGTCTTGGGCGCCGGCCTGGTGGTTTGGGCCAATGCGCAAGGGCTGTTGGGTCCACATGGGAAGGCGAGGCAGTTGCTGGGCGTGGCGGATCGGGCCGCGTCGGCCGGGGATGCCGCCCAGGCGCAGGCCAAGCTTGAGGAGTTGATCGGCACGTATCCGGACTCGCCATGGACCGCCGAAGCGTTGCTGAAGCTCGGCGAAGTGAACGAGACCCAGCAGCACTGGTCCGACGCCCGCATCGCCTACAAGCTGTTGCTGGACCGGTTCGCCGGATCCGGCTCCGCCGCCCAGGCGCAGGCGAAGCTCGGGACGGTCAACGTGCAGCTGCTGTTTTCTCCCGTCCTCACCGAGCAGGACCTGCCCCACGAGGTCAAGCCGGGCGACAGCCTGGGCCGGATTGCCGACGCGCACCACACGACGGTGGAGCTCCTCAAGCGGGCCAACGGCTTGAGGAGCGATGTGATCCACCCCCAGCAGCATTTGAAGGTGCCCAACGCCAGGTTTGCGATCGTCGTGGACAAATCGGACAACCAACTGCTGCTGACGGCGGACAACCAGTTCTTCAAACTCTACCCGGTCGCCACCGGCAAGGACAACTCCACGCCCGTCGGCACCTTCAAGGTCATCAACAAGATTGCCAAGCCCGTGTGGTACCGCCAGGGGGCCGTCGTGCCGCCGGACAGCCCGGAGAACATCCTGGGCACCCGCTGGCTTGGGTTCGACAAGAAGGGCTACGGCATCCATGGCTCCGTGGACGACAGCGCGATCGGCCAGCAGATCACGGCCGGCTGCGTGCGGATGCATAACCCCGACGTAGAAGAGCTGTTCGCCATCGTGCCCACCGGGACGGAAGTCACGATTGTGGATTAGAGTGGGCGCGCGGCGCCGCATGAACGCCGGAAGCGATGGACGGCACCTACCGCTACGATTTTGAGAAGCCGCTTGCGGAGCTGGAGCGCCGCTTGCGCGACGCGCGCAAGGAGCGCGCGCCCCATCCCGAGGCGATCCAGGCGCTGGAGCAGCAGCTCGAAGCGCTCAAGCGCCAAGTCTACGCCAACCTCACCGCCTGGCAGCGCGTGCAGCTCGCGCGCCATCCCCTCCGACCGTACACCCTCGATTACATCCACCTGCTGATGAGCGACTTCGTGGAGTTGCACGGCGACCGGCTCTACGGGGACGACAAGGCGCTCATCGGCGGCCTGGCCACTATTGATGGGCACGGGGTCATGGTGCTCGGGCACCAAAAAGGGCGGGACACCAAGGAGAACCTCAAGCGGAATTTCGGCTCCGCGCATCCCGAGGGCTATCGCAAGGCGCTCCGGTTCATGCGCCTGGCGGAGAAGCTGCGCGTGCCGGTGGTGGTGTTCATTGATACGCCAGGCGCGTATCCCGGCATCGGGGCGGAGGAGCGCGGCCAGGCGCATTCCATCGCCTACAACATGCGGGAAATGGCCCGCATCAAAACGCCGATTTTCCTGTGCGTGATCGGGGAAGGCGGATCCGGCGGCGCGCTGGGCGTGGGCGTGGGTGACTACGTCACGATGCTGGAGAACGCGTACTACTCGGTGATCTCGCCGGAAGGATGCGCGGCGATCCTTTGGCGGGACCGGGCCAAAAGCCCGGAGGCCGCCGAGGCGCTCAAGATGACCGCCCCGGACTTGAAGAACCTGGGATTAGTGGACGAAGCGATTGCCGAGCCGCTCGGCGGCGCCCATCACGCGCCGGCGGAGGTCGCCGAGCGGATCAAGCAGACGATCTTGGAATTTGTGAAGCGGAGCGAGGGCGTGCCGATGAGCGAGCTGTTGCAGCGCCGCTATGAACGCTTCAGGCGGGTCGGCGCCTATGCTTCCGAGCTTGCTCCGTCCTCCACGCCCCCCG
>JAHFGX010000034.1 GCA_023247215.1 Candidatus Omnitrophota bacterium | reverse complement strand
TCGGGATGAAGATTCCCAAGGAGTATGGCGGGTTGGGATTGTCCCAAACCAATTACAACCGGGCGGTTTCCTTGGTGGCCAGCTATTGCGGCTCGACGGCGGTGTGGTTGAGCGCGCACCAGAGCATCGGCGCGCCGCAGCCTCTGCTGTTGTTCGGGACGGACGAGCAGAAGCGGCGCTACTTGCCGCGGCTGGCGGCCGGCACGGTGTCGGCGTTCGCCTTAACCGAGCCGGGCGTCGGCTCGGATCCGGCCAAGATGGAAACCACTGCCGTTCCGGTGGACGGCGGTACAGCCTACCTGATTACCGGCGAAAAATTGTGGTGCACCAACGGCCCGGCGGCGGAGATCGTGGTCGTCATGGCCCGCACGCCGCCGGTGGTGGTCCGCGGGAAAGAGCGCAAGCAGATCACGGCCTTCATCGTGGAGCGCTCTATGCCGGGCGTGGAGGTCAGCCATCGCTGCCGGTTCATGGGGCTGCACGGCATCCAAAACGGCGTCCTGAAGTTCCACCAGGTCAAAGTGCCGGCCGCGAACATCGTGTGGGGCCTGGGGCAGGGCTTGAAGCTGGCGCTGATGACGCTGAACACGGGCCGGCTCACCTTGCCGGCCGCCTGCGTCGGCGCGGCCAAACAGTGTTTGCGGATCTCGCGCGAGTGGAGCCTCGAGCGCCAGCAATGGGGCGGGCCCATCGGCACGCACGAGGCGGTGGCCGCCAAGCTCTCCTCCATGGCCTCGACGGTCTTTGCGATGGACGCGATGGTCTGGCTGGTCTCCGCCCTGGCGGACCGCAAGACGAGCGACATCCGCCTGGAAGCGGCGATGGCCAAGCTGTTTTGCTCGGAGGCCTGCTGGCGCATCGTGGATGACACCGTCCAGATCCGCGGGGGGCGAGGCTACGAGACCGCCGGCTCGCTCCAAGCCCGGGGGGAGCGGCCCTACCCGGTGGAGCGCATGCTGCGCGAGAGCCGCATCAACCTGATCATCGAGGGCACGAGCGAAATCATGCGCCTCTTCATCGCGCGCGAGGCGCTGGATCAGCACCTGCAGCTCGTCGGCGACGCGTTGGATCCACACCAGCCGTCGTCGGCCAAGTCGAAAGCGCTCCTGCGAGCGGCCGCCTATTACGCCCGATGGTGGCCCGCGCAGTGGCTGGCGTTAGGCCTCCCTCGCTCGCACCGCGAGTTCGGCCCGCTGGCGCCGCATGTCGCGTTCGTGGAGCAGAGCAGCCATCGGCTGGCGCTGGCGCTGTTTCATGGCGCCGTCCGGCATCAAGCCCGCCTGGCGCTCAAGCAGCGGTTTCTGGGCCGGGTGGTCAATATCGGCACGGACTTGTTCGCCATGTTGGCCGCTTGCTCCAAAGCGCATCACGCCTTGAGCCGGGATCCGCAAGACCGCGGGCCGCTCGATTTGGCCGACCTCTTTTGCCGCGATGCCCGGCGGCGGATCACCTCGGCCTTTGGCGAGCTTCGGTCCAATGACGACTCGAAAGCGTATCGCATCGCGCAATCCACCCTCGCCGGCGCCTACCAGTGGCTTGAGGACGGCATCCTGGTTTCACAGCCCCGCGCCTAGCGGTTTCCCCCATGGCAGCCTCTCACACGATTCCCGCGCTCTTTTTTGAGCAGGCCCGGGCCTGCCCGGATCAGCCAATGTGCTGGGCCAAGCGCGCCGGCTGCTATCAGCCGCTGACGCGGGGCGAGATGCGCGGGGCCGTTGAGGCATTGGCGGCTGCGCTGCTGCATCGCGGCCTGGCTGCGGGAGAGCGCGTCCTCGTCCTCTCGGAGAACCGTCCGGAATGGGGGATCGCCGATGTGGCGATCCAGAGCGTTGGGGCGTGGACCGTGCCGGTCTATCCGACGCTGACGACCGCGGAGATCGGCAAGATTGCCGGGGATTGCGAACCGGCGGGCGCCGTCGTCTCGACGGTGGAGGAGCTGGAAAAACTCCGGGCAATCCGCTCGAGCGTGTCTTCTCTTCGTTGGATCGTCGTGGTCGAGCCGGCTGGGACGGCGCTGGCGTCCGGAGAAGCGGCCTGGCTGGACGCGCTGTCGGAAGGGCAGCGACTGCTTCCGGAGCTCCGGGGAGTGCTGAACAGCCGTCTGGAGCAGCTCCGTCCGGCGGATGTGGCGACCCTCATCTACACCTCCGGCACGACCGGCGAGCCGAAGGGCGTGATGCTCTCCCACGGCAACTTTCTCTCCAACGCCGCCGCGTGCTTGAAGGACATTCCGATTGGCGCGGAGGACGTCCATCTGTCCTTCCTGCCGCTGAGCCACGTGTTTGAGCGGATGGCGGGGTGGTATCTGATGATGATGGCCGGCGCCTCGGTCGCGTACGCCGAGAGCTTGGACACGGTGACCCACGATATGATCGCCGTGCGCCCGACGGTGATGCTGGGCGTGCCGCGCTTTTTCGAAAAGCTGTATGCGCGCGTCCAGGAAGGGCTGGCGGGCGCGCCGCCGCTGAAGCGGCGCCTGGCGGCCTGGGCCATGCGGATCGGGCGGCGCACCGTGCCGTACCGCCTGAACCGCCAGGCGATGCCGTGGATCTTGCAGCTGCAGTACCGGATCGCTCACCGGCTGGTCTTCCAGAAGTTGGCCGCGCGCTTGGGCGGCCGGCTGAGGTTTTTCGTCTCCGGCAGCGCCCCGCTCTCCAAAGAGATTGGAGAGTTTTTCTACGCCGCCGGCATCATCATTCTCGAGGGCTATGGGTTGACCGAAACCTCGCCGGTCATCGCGGTGAACCGGCCGGATGCGCTGCGCTTCGGCACGGTGGGGTTGCCGCTGGATGGTGTCGAGGTCCGCTTGGCGGACGACGGGGAGCTGCTCACCCGCGGCCCCCACGTGATGCAGGGCTATTATCGCCGGCCGGATGAGACGCGCGCAGTGATGGCAGACGGATGGTTGCGCACCGGGGATATCGCCCGGATTGACGCGGAGGGGTTCATCTCGATCACGGACCGGAAGAAGGACCTCATCAAGACGGCCGGCGGGAAATTCGTGGCCCCGCAAAAACTTGAGAATCTCTTTGTGACCGACCCCTATGTCGCGCAAGCGTTCGTCTACGGCGACCGCGAGCCATATTGCATCGCCCTCATCGTGCCCAACCTGGCGCGCCTGAGCGCCTACGCGCGGGAGCAAGGAATCGCCGCGCCATCGGACCTTGAGGCCCTGGTTTGCGTGCCGGAGCTCAAGACCTTCCTGTGGGGCCGGATCCAGGCGCTGCAGCGGGAGTTGCCCAGTTTTGAGCAAGTGAAAGGCATTGCGCTGCTGGCGCGCGAGTTCAGCCAGGCCGGGGGAGAGCTGACCCCGACGATGAAGGCCAAGCGGACGCTCATCGCTGCCCACTATCAGGATCGCATCCAGCAACTCTACGCCGAGACGGCCGCGCACGGCGGCAGTTCTCCCCGCGCCTCGTCATGACCGTGCCCTATCGTCAGACCACGTTCGTCCGCCCGTCAAGCGGGGCCGCGCTCGTCTGCCATCTCTGGGAGCCCCCATCGCCGGCCCGGACGGTCTGGATCGTGCATGGGTTTGCCGAGCACGGGGGGCGGTACCATGCGGTGGCGGACGCGTTCGCGTCGGCGGGGATGGCCGTGGCCTGCATGGATTTGTGGGGACACGGAAAATCCGCCGGCCGGCGAGGCGACGTCGAGCGGTATGAAGAGTATCTCGATGATCTGGAGCTGTTGCGCGCCCATCTGCGCGGCGCGTGGAAGGCGCCGGAGGCCTCGGCGGTGTTCGGCCACAGCTTCGGCGGGATGCTGGCGGTCCATTGGGCGCTGCGGCATCCGGAGCTCGCGGTCTTGGTCATGCAATCTCCCTTATTGGACCTGGGATTCCCCGTCCCTCCATGGAAGCTAGCCGTGCAGGAGTTCTTGGTGTCGGTCTGGCCGGCGCTGACGCTTCCGTTAGACGCCCGCGTGGATTGGCTGGCCCGCGACCCGGCCATCGGGCGCGCCTATAACCAGGACCCGCTTGTCCATCACCAGATCACCCTGCGCGCCTATCGAGAAATGCAGCGCGCCATGCGCGAGGCGCGCGAGCGCGGCGCCGGCGTACAGATGCCGACACTGATGATGTGGGGGACGGAGGACCACATTATTTCTCGTGTCGCCTGCCGCGCCTTCGTGAGCCGGCTTCGCTGCGAATCCCAAGCGCGGGAGTTCCCTGGAGCTCTTCACGAGCTGCATCACGAGCCTGTCAAACAGGACGCGCTCGAGCTGGCGTGCCGGTGGATGCTCGCCCATGCGGGTTAAGCGCGCCTGGTGGATCGCGGCCTGGTTGGCGGCCATGCCGGCCGTCTGGGCGGCGTCGCCCAGTGAGCCACGCGCCTCCAATGAGCATTGGCCAAGCGTGATCACCCAGCTTCGCCAGCAGTTGGACCAGCAGCCGACGCCGGCCCTCCGCCAGCAATTGGCCGTGGCCTACAACAACTATGGCGTCGAGCTGGCTGATCAAAGCCAGTTGGATGACGCGGTGGCCCAGCTCGAACGCGCCCTCCAGTTTGACGCGAACAACACTCAGTTCCAAGGGAACTTGGCCATGGTTTATCTCCGGCGCGGGCACGAGGCGTACCAAGCGCGCCGGACCGATGAGGCTGCCAAGGACGTGAAGCGGGCGCTGGCGCTCAATCCGAACTCCGCGCAAGCCTACCTGCTCCTGGGCGAGCTGGAGTATCAGCGCCAGCACCTCAAAGAAGCCCGCGCCGCGTGGGAGCGCGCCCTGAAGCTGGATCCCGCCTTGACGGACGCGCAGCAGCGGCTGGAGCGGCTTAAGAGCGAATCATCGGTCGAAGGGGATTTTGACAAAATCTCCCAGGCCTATTTCGACATCCGCTATGCCGAAGGGTTGACCCGCGAGGCGGGGTTGGACATCCGCGACATGCTGTTGAAGGCGCGGCGGACGATCGGCTCCCAGTTGGCCTATTGGCCCACGCAAAAACTCGTCGTCCTCGTCTATAGCGCCGAGCAATTCCGCCGCCTGCGCCAGAACACTCCGGATTGGGTGGCCGGCCAGTACGACGGCAAAATCCGCGTGCCGCTGCCCGGGCCCCAGTTCGATCAAGAGGCGGTCCGGCGGACCTTGTTCCACGAATACACGCATGCTCTCCTGAGCCATCTGACCCACGACCGGTTGCCGGTCTGGTTCAACGAAGGGTTGGCCGAGCATGAAGCCTGGGACGGCCAGGCGCGCCCCTGGGTGGCGTTGCGCGAGGCGGTGCGCCAGAATCGCGTGACACCGTGGGCGGAGCTCTCCACGAAGTTCTCGACGGTGTTGTCTGCCGAGGAGGTGGCGGCGGCCTATGAGGAAGCGCAGACCATCGTGGACTATCTGGCCGAACGGTACGGCATGTGGCGGATCCGGCGAGTGCTGAGCGCCGTGGGGGGCGGGACGGCGTTCGAGGAGGCCTTGGCGGCTGAGCTGCGCCTGAAGCTGCCGCGCGTGGAAGCGGAATGGCGCAAGCGCCTCCCCAAGCAGGTGGGCATCACTGACTAATGAAACAGGCCGCACCGCTGGACACGCCGCCGCCCGGGTTCCGCTCCGGATTCGTCGGCGTCGTGGGCAAGCCGAACGTCGGGAAATCCACCTTAGTGAACGCCTTCGTGGGGCAGAAAATCTCCATCGTCTCGCCACGGCCTCAGACCACGCGGCAGCGGATCCTGGGCATCTTGACGCGGCCCGACGCGCAGGCGATCTTCATTGACAGCCCCGGCTGGCACGAGCCGACGCATCCCTTGGGGCGATATCTCGTCGGCGTGGCCAAAGGCGTCGTGGAAGAAGCGGACGTCGCGGTGATGGTGCTGGACGCCACCTCCGGCATCCGAAAAGAAGACGAGTGGCTGATGGACGAGCTGCGCCGGACCAAGCGGCGCGCGGTGCTGGCGCTGAACAAAGTGGACCAAGTCCACAAGCGCCTGCTGCTGCCGCTGTTGGAGCGCTGCGCCGCCACCGGACTGTTCGAAGCCTACGTGCCGGTCTCGGCGCTGACCGGAGATCAAGTGCCAGTACTGCTGGAGGAGCTGATCCGCCGCCTGCCGGAAGGCCCCTACTGGTACGATCCCGGCACGCTCACGGACCAATCCCATCCGCAGGCGATCCGCGAGCTGATCCGCGAACAGGTGCTGCTGGCGACCCGGCAAGAAGTGCCCCACGCGGTGGCGGTGATGATCGAGGAGATCGTGGAGGAAGAGAAACGGCTGGTCATCCACGCCACCATCATCGTGGAGCGCGAAGGACAAAAGGGCATCCTCATCGGCAAAGGCGGCAGCATGCTCAAGCGCGTCGGCACGGCGGCGCGACAGGAAGTGGAGCGGCTGGTGGGCCGGCACGTCTTCTTGGATCTGCGGGTGAAAGTCGTCAGCGACTGGCGAAGCGATCCCACGCTGCTGCGCGATCTGGGCTACGAGCAAGGAAAGGCATGACGCCACAGGCGCTTCCATCCTTTAAGAAAGTAGGCCGCAAGGTGATCTACCGCGGCCGCGTCATTGAGCTGGTCCAAGATACGCTGCTGGTGCAAGGCCGGCGCTTGACCCGCGAAGTCGTGCTGCATCCGGGCGCGGTGGCGATCGTGCCCTTCATTGATGCGAAGCACATCCTCTTCGTGCGGCAGTACCGCCATGCCGTGGGCCGCATGCTGCTGGAACTGCCCGCCGGCACCCTCTCTCCCAACGAGCCCAGGCTGGCCTGTGCCAAGCGCGAGCTGGAAGAGGAAACCGGCTACCGGGCAGGGAAGTGGACGAAATTATCCCAGTTCTACGCCGCCCCCGGCTGCGTCTCGGAGCAGATGACGATCTTCCGCGCCGACCATCTCACCTTGACCGGAGCGCATCCTGAGGAAGACGAATTCCTCTCCCTGGTGACGCTCTCGGTGCGCGAAGCCTTCGCCCACATCCGCTCCGGCGCCATCTGCGACGCCAAAACCATCATCGGCGTATTGTCCGCAATGGGTTAAGAAGTCTGAATGATAGAAATCACTATTAATGGGCAAGGAGAAATTTCTGCCAAGCAATTTTGCACAAATCCAACCGTCTATTTAGATCTCTGGGCTTTGATGGATTTTGCTCTGGACGGGTCCATGATTACCGCCGGAAATTCTCTCATTCAATCGTTGGCCGATCGTAGCGGTACTCTAGCTTTGTCCTGGATCCACTTCTTGGAGTTATCTCAACTATCCGATCAATCGCAACTGATTCAGATTGTGACGTTTCTTCAGCGGATGGCTCCAAACTTCTTCTTTTTCGAGGTTATCCCGAAAAATGTTATCGAGCGGGAAAATAGCATCCTCCGGGGTGATGGGATTGGCGCTCCTCATGCTGATGACAAGTTCCTAAAAGCATTCCTCCTACATAAGAGGCAGTCTGTGAATCCGTTCAGTGTGGGGGAATTTCTGAGAGATTTCCAACAGGAGAAGGTTCTAAAAATGTGCCAATCCTTTATGGCTGAGCTCAATGAGGTTATCCAGAGTGCTCGTCAAATGGCCAAGCAAAACTCCACATTAGGAGCTCGCATTAAAAAAGTGCCTTTAGGGCCAGCTATTCCACACGCTACTCGGTACATTAATATAGAGGCAGGGCGATACTTGGTGCGCGATAAGATCAAAATGTCGTCACAGGATTGGCGGGATTACTTTCATATGATCGTTCCTTTGGCCTATTGCGACGTCCTGCTCTTGGACCGCAGGTGGGCAAGTAAGGCTCAAGAGATTATCAGGAGACTGCGACAGGCGGGACACAAAGCGCAAATGGCCCAAGTTTTTTGGAAGCGGGAGTTGGAAGGTTTTTTGACCGCGCTCGAAGCGGTCCCAGCTAAAAACGACGCCAATCTAGCATTCCAATGACACAATACACAATTCGTAGAAATAAGTAATGCAATGTGTCCCCAGGATTCCATCCCATACCTTTCCCTTGCTTCTTATCCTGACTAGTGCTGTAATCGAATAGAGGCTTTGCGTCGGCTCATCTCCGACGCGACTGTATTACGCGACAGGGCAGAAGCCCAAACCGGAGGTGAGCAATGCGCAGATTTCGCCTACTGGGTTTTGTAGTTTTCCTTTCCATGTTTGGTAGTTCTGTTGTTTCCGTTAGCGCCAAAGACGTCTATGTTAATGGGTATTATCGACGCAATGGCACCTATGTTCGCCCCCACGTCCGCTCTTCTCCCGATGCCTATCGTTGGAATAACTACGGACCTTCTCGAAATGAGGACCAACTATTAAATCCCCAAGCTCGGGATTCAGATGGAGATGGAGTGCCTAACTACCTCGATCGTGACGATAACAATAATGGCATCCCAGACGACCGGGATTCCTCACAGTATTCGAGGTAAGTTGCTTGGGAAAACCTGGGCCGTCCTAAATAGGAACGGCGAACAATTTAGGGTGGCACAGTTAGCACGACCCCAGGTTTTCCCGGAAGAAGCGCTTCGGAGAGCCATGTCTAGTTGTCCGCCGCCTGAGAAACGTCGTGAGAAACAGAAGCCCAAGTAACCATGACAATCATCCAAGCGCTGGCGGAGTTTCTTTATTTCCGTCTGTTTGACTGGATCGTTTCTCAACGACGGCCTGTGGCGATTGCTCTCTCGCTTCTACTGTTACTCTTATGCCTAACATGCTGGCTGCTAAAACCACGCATCCTGCAGCATCAGGTAAGGGTATTGAGATCGCTTGAACAATGGAAAAAGCACCCCATACCAACGCTACTGCTTCTAGGACGTTTATTTTTGGCATTTATCGTATTCGTATTTTCGGTTGCCTTTCTACTGAGCGGTATCGAGCGTTATGCCATTTACAGGCTTACGCAGCGACTTACCACCACAGAAAAGTCATTTTTACTCGCTTCATATGTTGTTGAAGAGTTCCAGGACGTACCCGCCAAGCCTCCAGCGGTAATGGCGCAAACGGACCCATTACGTTCGGTTCCGAACGAATTTCGTTATCCGCTCTATGTTCATTCTCAGGAAACGCTAATCGAACTCGGTCTGATTGTGGACCAACCCTACACGCTCGAAAAAAATCCCGTGACGAATACCATGCGTCCAACCGTCACCCAGACGTTGACAGCACGTGGCTACAAGGTTGGCGAATATCTCTACAGCAAAAATCAATTTTTGCCCCGTAAGAGTACCCATTCCTTTGGGAAGTAATCCCTCTATCGACAAATTGTTTGATAGCACTGGGTTGAGTAATATCTGATTTCCAAAGGGATAGTTTCGGTCTTAAGAGAATCCTTATGATGGGAAGCATTATCGTGTGTAGCTTGAAGCTCGACGGGAAAACCTATAAACTGTAGGGAATTCAGGAGTAGAGAAATGCCGACGCTCACCGAACGACTCGATACCGACTACAAGACGGCCCTCAAGGCCGGCCAGCGCCTGCGCGTGGACACCGTCCGCATGATCAAGGCGTCTATTCAGCGCGTGGCGATGGAGAAGCGCAAAGACACCCTGACGGACCCTGAAGTCGTGCAGATCGTCTCCCAACAGGCCAAGCAGCGGCATGAAACGCTGGCCGCGGCTGAGAAAGCCGGCCGGCAGGACATGGTGGACCAAGCCAAGGCTGAGCTGGCGATGTTGCAGGAGTACCTGCCGGCACAGCTTACGCCGGATGCCATCAAGGCGCTCGTCGAGGAGGCCATCAAGGAAGTTGGGCTGAATCAGGGTTTGATCATGAAGGCGGTGATGGCCAAGACCGCCGGCGCGGCTGACGGCAAGGTGGTCAGCCAGATGGTGGCGGAGCGGCTCAAAGCCGGCGCGTAACTTCCATGGCTGCGACTGCCGCCGCACCCCGCAAAGGCCGCCCGAAGGCGGTGATCAATCCGGATAGCTGCACCGGCTGCGAAGTGTGTGTGGCGATTTGCCCGGTGGACTGCATTGATAAGACGCCAGGCCCGGAATACCGCACGCTCAACCCCACGTGCGTGATTGACCAGCCCCGATGCATCGGCTGTTTTTTGTGCGAGAAAATTTGCCCGTGGGACGCCATCACCATGGTGCCGCCGCAAGAGGCGCCGGCGATGCCAACTCCCGTCACAACCGCTTAAAGGAGAGCTTAGATGTCAGATCTTGAAGCAGGGAAGTCCGCTCCCGTTCCGTCGCCCGCTCCGGTTCCAGCCGCCGCGCCGGCCACGGCCGTGCTGGCCTCGGTGGAAGATTTCCGCAAGCTTGCTTTCCGGGTTGGCTCGATCGTCTCGGCGGAAAACCACCCCAACGCGGACCGCCTGTTCGTGCTGCAGGTGGACCTGGGCGAGGGATCGCCCCGCCAGGTCGTTGCCGGCATCAAAGGCTCCTACCAGCCGGCTGACCTCGTCGGCAAGCTGGTGGCCGTCGTCGCCAATCTCCAGCCGGCCACCATCCGCGGGGTGGAAAGCCGCGGCATGGTCCTGGCCGCCAGCGCGCCGGACGGCTCCCAGCTCGCCCTCCTGACGCTGGACCGGCCCATCCCGCTCGGCGGCATCATCAAATAGCTCCGCTGGCCATCCTCGAATTTCTTTTCCTGATCGTGTTTTGGGGGTGGGCCGCGTGCGGCGCGTTCTTTCTGTACACCCTCTATCCGCCTCGCCAACCCGTTCCCACGCCCTCGCAGGGCTGGGCGACTCCGCAGCCGGTCAAATTTCTCGCCACGGACGGCGTGGCATTGCGCGGATGGAAATGCCTCACGAATCCCGCCCGGCCGTGGATCATCTTGTGCCATGGCCTGGGGACCAACCGGGCCGACCTGTGGCCGTTGGCCGAGGCCCTGGCGGCGTATCAGTTCAATCTCTTCCTCTTTGACTTCCGCGCGCATGGCGAAAGCCAGGGCCGCATCACGTCCTTGGGATGGCGGGAGCAGCGGGATGTGGAAGGTGCCTTGACGTTCTTGGGGTCCCAACCGGACGTGGCGGAGCGCCCCGTGGGTCTGCTGGGCATTTCCATGGGCGGAGCCGTGGGGATGCTGACGGCCGCCCAGGATGAGCGGATCGGGGCCATTGCCGTGGAAAGCCCGTATGCCAGCCTGGATGCGGCGTTGCGGCAGGAGCTGCGCTTGCGAGGGCTGCCGGTGATCCCATGCCTGTGGTTTCTGCAATGGACCTACCGGCTGCGGTTCGGAGCGCCGACCAGCCGGGTGTCGCCGCTCCAGGTGGTCTCCCGGATCAGCCCGCGGCCGATCCTCCTGATTCATGGCGAGGCGGATGCGCGGGTGCCGGCGGCCGACATCCGCCGTTTGTATGAAGCCGCAGGGCAGCCCAAAACGTTGTGGATGATTCCAGGCGTCGGCCACCTTGGCGCGTGCGAGGCTGATCCCGAAGCCTACCTGGGGAAGCTTACCGAGTTTTTTGAGTCCAGTTTAGCCTAACCCACCCGTATAACATCCTGGTTGCCTTATGGTACTGTGTATTTTACAGAATATATCTTATAAGACATTATATGGGTTAGGAAGAGGGCGGCTTGCAGGCCGTTTGGAGGTGTGTTACAGGGTCAGCACGACTTGATCGTGCTGGATGGCAATCGGGATGGCGGTCAGGCAGAAGCTGGGATCAGGAACGGATCGGCCGGTGAGCAAGTTGAACGTCCAGCCATGGCGCGGACAGGTAATCTCCTCCCCGCGGCGCTTGCCGAACCGCAGCGGCGATCCCGCATGCGGACACCGGTCGGCATAGGCCACCAACTGGCCCTGGAGGCGTCCGATTAGGATGGAGCGCTCGCCGGTCTGCACAGCCTTGAGGCCTTCCGCCGGCAGCTCTGAGGCGGCGCAGACGGCCGTTTCCGCCATCTAGGATGGCGTTACAGGCATGTGCGGTCAATGATGCCGGTCACCAGGCCCCAGGGGGTGAACAGCTTGACCAGCAGCGGCAGGCGCCGCTTATCCGCGCTGACGTAGACGAGCATGCGCCCGCGCTTCACGAAGATACCTTTAAAGACGGCTTTGGGCTCAATCAGGAGGCTGGGAATCACGCCGTGCCGGCGCAGCTCCAGTAGCAGCGGCCGGACCGGCTCGAAGGTGGTGCGGTAGACTTTCTCATCGGAATAGAGCGGCAAGGTGATCGGGCGGGACGGATCGGCGAGCCTGGTTCGAAGCCAGTAGAACGAGCTGACGATGTCTTGCACGTCCGACGGAATGGGGACTTCTTTGGTGGTGCCGTTCAGCTCGGAGTGGTAGGTCGCCACCAGCCGGTCATAGTCGAACGTGACCACTTCATCCGCCCGGTAACGCCCTTCCCGCTGGTGTTTCTCGAATTGCAGCGGCTGCAGGGTCTCGGCGTCCAGGTACGAGCGGATCGTGTCGTGGACCGGGTAGAATACCGAGAGGGCGGAGTTGGTGAAGCCTTCCGCCTCGACGTAATAAGCCGGGCGGCCGTGGAATTGGACGAGTTCCTTGACTTCAATCGAGCCGCGGCCGACCGGAATGCCCAGCCACCGTCCGTGAAACTTCAAGCGCTCGCCCACCGGCAGCAATCCGCTCGGCGGGGCGACGGTCACCGACTGGACGGCAATTTCCCTGGCCGGCTCCTCCTGGATGGAAGCGAACACCGGGAGCGCGGCCAACCACCACGCCAACGCGAGCGCGGCCGCCTTCCAGGCAACGTGGCCGAGGCGATTATTCCCACGCGTAGTCTTCGAGCTCCATGGCTTCATACGGTGAGGCATAGTTGTTCGGATACGGGATCAAAAACGTCACCGCCTCATAGGCGCCGACGGCCAACCGGGTGGCGGTCAATCCAAAGCCTTTCAGGAGGCCCCATCCCATCCCGGTGACCGGGTTGATTTCCTGCATGCCCAAGTGAAAATTCTTGGGGATTTCAATCCAACAGGTGACCACATTGCTGGCTCCGCGGCCGAGTTTATGGATGGGATCCTGCGCCCAGACCGGCGAGGCTCCGAGAAAGATGGCCATGAGGACGAGCGTTCGACCGAGGCGGTTCATGGGCGCTCCTTAGGGTATCCAGTCGCCATGCGCGTACACGAATTCCGGCGTGACGAGCGGCGCAAAGTCCCGCGTGGGGAATGAAATCGGCCACGTCAGGATTTCCACGACCCCGGCAACTTCCCGAATGAGCCCTGCGCCAAGCCCCTGCGCGAGCCCGACGGTGACCGCCGCCACGCCGCCGTCGCGCTGGCCGACGAGATACGGGGTCCGCAGCAGCTCAAGCGGGCCGGTGAGCACATTGGCCGCGCCGCGCCCAAGCTTGCGGCAGGCTTGCGACCGCCAGGTCACCGGGGCGGTTTCCGGCTGATCGGCCGCGGCCCAGCTTGGAGCGGCGAAGACGGCCGCCACGACCAGCCAGGCGCCGGCGATGAGCTTCAGGGACATGCCGACAGGTCTCCTCTTGTTATGTGCTAAGGCGCTGGGGGCGAGGCTGCGTGCGGCTGATCAGCCAGCCGAGCAGCAGTAAGCTTCCCCACCCGACGATCCCGTTCACGATCCGGTGCGATCCGACCAGCCAGACCCAGGACGGATTGGTGAACTCAATCCACATCTTGTTGACGCGCGCGAAGTACGCGAGCGAGGCGTGCAGGCCGATGGCTAGGTAGAGCGAGCGCGTCCGCAGCACGCTCATCGCCAGGACCCAGCCGAGCAAAAACAGCCCAACCAGCTCAAAGGCGCTGTTGGGCCAGGTCATCGTCGGTTGGACATGCACCACGGCATACAGGGCGCTGGTAACGGCTAACGCAAACCATTGGGAACAGGCCAGCAGTTGCTGCAGCAGGTAGCCTCGGAAGGTCAGTTCTTCCAGCAGCCCGATCAAGCAGGCGGTCGGCGCGAAGGTGGTCATGGTGCGGACCACCCGCGCGGTGTCGGTCCAGATTTCGAGCCGAACGATGTCTAAGACATCATACGCCACGATGAGCGCCAGCATCATGCTCAGGCCGATCAGGACGCCCTTGGCAAACGCTCCCCTGCCCTCGCGCCACGAGCCCAAGCCGAGCGAGCGGAAGGGGTGCGGATGGTGGCGGTGGGTGTGCCACAGCACGAGCACGGCCGAGACCGAGACGCAGCGGCGGAAGATTTTCCACCACGACAGATCATGAATCCAGATCTGGGCGATGCCGGAGATGAGGAGGCTGAGCACGGCAATCTTCGCGCCGAATCCCAGCACGCGGCGGAGGGCCGCGAGCCAACGGCGCTTAATGTCCGTTGACGGAGCTTCGGAGGAATTCATCAAGGGATCGTTTGGCTTGCTCATCATCCATGGGAGTCGGTGGATGCTTCATTGTCCAGGCGGAGATGGCCAGCACGGGGCCGGCCAGCCGCCGGTCGCGCGCCACCCGCAGGCACCGGATGGCATCAATGACCATCCCGGCGCTGTTGGGAGAATCTTCAACCGAGAGGCGCAACTCCAGTTCGATCGGGCAATCGCCGAATCCTCGGCCTTCAATGCGGAGGAAGCAGATTTTGCGGTCGCGCTGCCACGGCACGTAGTCGCTGGGGCCGATGTGGATGGCCTCGTCGGACAACCGGGTGATCAGGGTGGATTGGACCGCTTCGGTCTTGGAGATTTTCTTGGAGCGGAGCCGGTCCTCGCTCAGCATGTTGAGGAAATCGGTGTTGCCGCCCACGTTGAGCTGATAGGTGCGGTCCACGGCGGCCCCCCGCACCATGAACAGCTTCGTCAGCGTCCGGTGCAGGATGGTGGCGCCCAGCTGGCCTTTGACGTCATCCCCAATCAGCGGGATCCCCCGCTGCGTGAAGCGCGCGGCCCAACGCGGTTCCGACGCGATGAACACGGGGATGCAGTTGATCAAGCTCGTCCCAGCCTCGAGGCAGGCTTCGGCATATGCCTGTGTTGCGCGCTCCGAGCCGACCGGGAGATAGTTGAGGAGAATTTCCACCCCCTCCGCGCGGAGGACGCGGGCCACGTTCACCGGCTTGCGGTTGGCCACCACGAAGGTCCGGTCAGCCGGATAGGCCGCCATGTGCGGCGCCACGCCGTCGAGGACCGGCCCCATCTGCACCCGCACGCCATACCGCGGCAAGCGCTTCACGAACCACGCGGTGCAATTGGGGTCGGCGGCGCAGGCGGCCTCCAACGGTTTCCCGACTTTGCGCGTGTCCACGTCGAAGGCGGCGACGACCTTGATGTCCGACGGCCGGTAGGAGCCAATACGGGCATGGAGCAGCCCCTGCCGGTGTTTCGAGGGCTGCGTGTAATACTCGAACCCTTGCAGGAGCGACGTGGCGCAGTTTCCCACGCCGGCTAAGGCGATGCGAATAGGTTTCATGGAAGAGCTTTATTATACGCAACTCGTCGGGAGAACACAACCGTTCCTCGACGAGAAGGGCTGGGCTCTAAGCGGACCACGCCATGGCCGCCTCGTCGCTGGGCGCGGGAAGCAGCCAGGTGCCTTGGGCTGGATGCTGTTCGACTGCCGAGGCGCCCTTCAGCAGCGTCATCTGCATGCGCGTGGACTGCCCTGCCCCCAGTCCGGCCGGAAGGCGGGGAATGGCGACTTCGAGAATCCGTTGCCATCCGCTCGGCACGCTCACCTGCCCGGTGGGGGTGGCGAGCTCTGCCTGAGCCGGCATTCCAGGTTCGCGCCGGATGCGCACGGTGGCCTGCCGATCGGGAAATTCAATGGCCACGCTCCACTGGGCGCCGGTCTCGAGACGCGCGCGATCCAGGTCCAAGCGGAGATAGCAGGTGGTGCGGTCGTATCCGTACCAGAGCATCCACAGGATCTGCCCGGCGCGCTGCATGGCGCCGCCTTTGCGCAGGTCCAGCGAGCCGGCGTACAGCCATTCGTAGTAGGTGGTCTCCAGGCCGTCCATGGTCGGCGCGATGGTGGCCGTCGGCAACGGCAAGGCGGCTTCCGCCTTCATCTTGATGGGCGCGGAGAGCATCGCCGGCACGGGACGCTGCAGGAAATGATAGACGTTCGCCAGGTGGGTTCGGAAGAGCCGGTCAAATTCCAGATCCTGCGCGGAGCTGTTGGTGTCCCCGTACCACCACCACCAATCGCTGCCTTCGGCTGCCCAGAAGCTTTTCCAGGCCGGCTCCTGCCGGCCGCGCACGTGCCCGTTGGGCGGAGGGTCCAGCGCCATGAGATCTTCCCGGACGGCCGCGAGCTTCTCCCAGCCGTCGTTTTTTTCCGGATGGCCGATCCACGTGGAAAAGTTCCCCCCGATCCACGAGCCGGCATGGAGGCGCGCCAGCGGCGGCTCGGTGCAGGCCGGGTACTGGTCAAGGTATTCGCTGACCGTCACCACGCGGAACCGCTCATCCGCCGCCAAGGCGCTGTAGAGCTGCTGGAAAAACTCATGCCCATCGCCGGGATAATATTCCCACGCGTTTTCCCCGTCCAAGATGATGCTCACCAAGCCCGGCTGCGGCGCCTCGCGGAGCTGCTCCTGGATCGCGGCGCAGCGGCCGAGAAAATCCTGCACGGCGGCCTTGGGCTCCCACTGGCTGTACGTGAAGCCCACCAGATCGGAGAGTTCGCGGTCCCGAAAAATCATCGAGAGCTCGCCGCTTTTCCGCGCCATGCGATGCGGCCGGTACAGCAGCGATGGGGTCCGCGGGCGCTGCAGGCTTCTCCAGAGGATCTCTTCATCGGTGGCGATCCAGCGCAGGTGCGCGTCAATGGCCAATTGGATGGTCTCCTCGCTCACGCTGCCTTCAGAAGGCCACAGCCCGCTGGGCGGTTTCCCGAAAATGTCCGCGTGCCGGGTCAGCGCCAGTTGCAGGTGCGCGCGGGCGTCTTCCGGATGCCGGAACGGACGGGCGGGTAACGGGAGATTGGGCAGCGCCTCGTGCGCCGATTGAAGATCGCACAGCAGCGGGAGGATCGGGTGATAGTACGGCGAGCAGGTCAGCTCGATCTGCCCGCGTTGCGCGGCCTGCCGGTACGTCGGCAGCACCTCGCCGATCAGCTGGAGATGCGCGTCCAACACTGCCTGCTTCTCTTCCTCGGTGAAGCGCCGTCCCTTCTTCTCCAGGGCGGCCAAGACGGCATGCTGGGAGCGCAGCCAGGGGTCAATCCACGCCAGATTGAACCAGACCTGCAGGTCAAGGTAATCCGGCGTCCGGAACCGCCGCAAGACCGCCGGCCAACTCTCTTCTGGCACGGCGATTCCGCGTTTGAGCAGGAGCTCCTGGTAGCGGGTGTGCGGCACCACCATCCGGTCCCAGGCCGCCAGGAAAAAATTCTCCAGCAGAAACCGCTTGTCGGCATCGGTCAGCTCAGCGGCAGGTTTGCGCGACAGGTCCAGGAAGGTGTCGGACTGGTTATTCGGTGGAAGGTAGGCCTGGAGTTGATCGACAAGAGACGGGACGAGGTTGAAGGTCTGGTGGAGATTCGGAAATGCCTCCAGGCGCTTCACCATGTCCACGTAGTCTTTCGTGGCATGGAGGCGGACCCACGGCATGGAGCATTCCCCGGTCCGCAGGTCCCGGTAAAACGGCTGATGCATGTGCCAAACAAATGCCAGATAGACCGGATGCGACATTGCGCTTGCCCTATTCTATAGGAAAGACAAACCCCCCGCCTCAAGTATGAGGCAGGGGGTTTGTGTGTTGCGAACTACTCAACGAGCTTTAGAACTGAACCTTGACCGTGGTCACGATTTCCTGGGCAACGTTGTCATACCCAGAGGAGTAGACTGCCCCCGGGAAGAAGAGCCCATACAGCAAACCAAACTGCACGTCTTCGGTATAGTCGTACGCGAACTGCGTGTCCCACTCGGTTCCGGCGAAGTTCTTGCTGGCACCGGCAGCTCGCGCTGTGCCGGCTTCATTGGCGCGAGGAGCTGCGACATCCTGCCAGAAGAAGCTCAGGCGGGAGGTGGCGGACAAGTCCTCCATCGGTTTTAACCCGCCCCAGAACGAAATCTGGCTCTGGTTCGTCGCCGCAGAGGTGTCAAGCGGCTGATCGGTGGGGTAGAATCCAGCAGCGGAAGCCGTCTGGAACTCGCGCAGCGCGGTGGTGAAGTAGCCGCGGGCGATTGGGTCCCATCCCGCCACACCGCCATTACGGTCTTTTCCGGACCAGAAGACCCACTCAGCCCCGGCTTTCGGGGTCATCGCTACATGGGCGAAGGTGTACTCCAGGCCAAGGTCCACGGCCCAGGCTTGGAACGGGCTGCCGGCTGGAACGGTGGTCAAGTCGCCAGCGGCCGCATCCGATCCCCGCCGTCCGAACTGATAGGCGAGCTCGCCCCACGTTGACAATGCTTCGACCGGCATGGCGCTGCCGCGGATGCCCAAGGTGTTGACGTTGCCATTCCGTACCGCGCTGGCGTTGGACCCGGCCTGATCGATCTTGTTCAGGAAGTACGCTTCCATCTCCGCGTTGTACGCGTTGAACTTGGTGCCGAAGTTCACCCCTTGCAACGTGATGTCGTCCGACGTGCTGGGCAGGGTTTCAGCCAGCTTGATGTAGACGTACTCTGCCGAAACCGGCAGGTTGGCGCCGCCGAGGTTCGACAGATCCAGCGTGGCGCGGATGGCGTCAAACGCCGTGAAGTCGGTGAACTCGTTCGCCGAGATCGAGGTCAAGCGGTCATCCCCTGCGCCCAAGACGCTCGGGATGAGCGCGCTGCCCAGCACGAAGCCCCGGCCCCACACGATGGGCTGGGCGCCGATGCGCACCGTCAACGGAGAGTAGAACAGCTCTTTCAGCGTGACGTAGGCTTGGCTGAGGTCAAAGCTGCCGTCGCCTGATCCGGCGGCATCGTTGTCCCAGTCCCGCTCATTGGCCAATCGGATGAACGCCGAGACGTTCTCCGTGAGGTCCGCCCCGACATTAATGCCGGTGGTGGTCATCAGGAAATTGTCGTTGTTGAGGGTTCCGTCTCCTGTGTCCCCATTCCTGAGGTCCAAGTTTTCCCGGTGGAACAGGCGGCTCGTGATGTCGCCGCTCACCCGGACATTCTGGACTTCCGCAAATGCCGGCAGCGTCCATGCCACCAACAAGCCCAGAGAGACTACACTAGCAAGCGTAGCCTTCCGTCTCATGCGCTTCCCTCCTTGTGTTCCGCCTT
This sequence comes from Candidatus Omnitrophota bacterium, assembly GCA_023247215.1. Taxonomy (GTDB): domain Bacteria; phylum Omnitrophota; class Gorgyraeia; order Aquiviventales; family Aquiviventaceae; genus JACPRA01. Next base: position 573 of record JAHFGX010000034.1, on the reverse strand, counting down.
CACCGACGTACCCAAACCCTTGGTTTCACTCGCGCCGACCGCGGCGCGCCATGACATGACGAAAAGATTACACCTGTATAACATTCGTAGGTCAGGATACTGAGCCGCCCAAGTCTTGTCAAGGATTTTTTAGCAGGTTTATTATGAAGGGGCCTGGTTCGTTACGCAACCTTGAGCGCCCCAGCCGGCTACGTGGGGTCCCCGCTCAAGCTCAGCGTGAGCAGGTTGCTGCCCAGCTTGAGGTATTCCATGACGACCACCAGGGCATGTTTAGGCCGGCTCCACCAGCGATCAGGCTGGAAGGAGTCGTACGGAGTCGGATAGACCGAGACCGCGACGTGCAGCGGATGGAGGATGCGCCGGAAGATGAGCCGGGCCCGGCGCGAAGCGGTTTTCGCGGTGATGATGACCAGGCTGGCAGGCGGGTAGTCTGACAGCGCCGCGCGGATCCGCCGCGCTTCCATGATGGTGCCATCGGCGGGTTCCGCGAGTAGGCGCACGCGGCCGGCGGGAACGCCGGCAGCCGCCAGGATGCGCACCGGCCATGGCGGAAGGTCCGGCTTGAGCAGCCCC
>JAHFGX010000049.1 GCA_023247215.1 Candidatus Omnitrophota bacterium | reverse complement strand
CTCCTTGAAGAGCTGATGCTCGATGGGCATGCCGTGGCAGTCCCAGCCTGGCACGTACGGGGTGCGGTAGCCCCGCATCGTCTTGTAGCGGAGAATCAGGTCTTTGAGGACTTTATTCAGGGCGTGGCCGATGTGGATGTCGCCGTTGGCGTAGGGCGGGCCGTCATGCAGGAGGAAGGTCTCCTTCGCATCCCGCCGCGCATCCTGGATGGCCTGGTAGAGGCCGGCGGCCTCCCACTGCGCGAGCCACACCGGTTCCCGGGCGGGCAAATCCGCCTTCATGGGGAAGTCGGTCTTGGGGAGATTCAGCGTGGATTTGTATTCCATCGAGCTCGAACGCCGCCGCCGTTACAGGCGCTGCACGACACCGGTGAATAGTTGAGTCAGGAGGGGTTCGGCCCGGTTGGCGACGGCGATGATCTTTTCGATGTTCACGGGCTTGAGCGTCTCGGGAATGCAGAGGTCTGAGATGAGGCTGACCGTCAACACCTTCAAGCCGCAATGGACCGCGGCGATCACTTCCGGCACGGTGGACATGCCCACGGCATCCGCGCCCATCGCGCGCAGCCAGCGGTATTCGGCCTTCGTCTCAAGCTGCGGCCCGACCACCCCGACGTACACCCCGCGCTGCATCGGCAACTTTCGGCTTTGTCCCACGGACAGGGCCAGCTCGGCCAGGCGCGCGTCGTACGGCTCGATCATGTCCGGAAACCGCAGCCCGACCTGGTCGTCATTCGGGCCGACCAGCGGGCTGGTGCCCTGCAGGTTGATGTGGTCGGTCACCACCATCACGTCACCGAGGCGAAACTCCGGATTCAATCCGCCAGCCACGTTGGAGATGAGCAGCGTCTCCACCCCCAGCGCCTTGAGCACCCACACCGGGTAGGCTACCTCACGGGCGCTGTAGCCTTCATAGAGATGGAAGCGGCCGTCCATGACCACCACTCCGGTCTTGCCGATGGCGCCGTAGACCATCTCTCCGCGATGCGTCGGAGCGGTGGAGCGCGGCATATGCGGCAAATCGGGATAGGCGATCGTTGCGGACTGCCGGACTTCTTTGAGTAGCCCGCCCAATCCGGTGCCAAGGATGATGCCGACGCGCGGCGAACCTACCCCCTTCGCGCGCAGGACTTGCACCGTCTCCCCAACCCGCTCCCCCAACGACCTCTCCACAGAACGAGAAACCGATGGACGAGGAGAGGATTTCCGAACTGTCTGAATGCGCGACTGTGCCATTACTCTATCTCCAGCAGAAAGATGATCGAGGACCAAATGGAGCCGCACGTATGATTTTCGAGCGGCCATAGTGTCCGAGCGAAGCGAGGACGAGCGAGAAAATCAGTCGAGCGCAGCCCGCCTCGGTGGGGCGGGCAAGCGATGCGGCGAATTTGGTCCTCGATCATCGCAAGCGAAACGCCAAGTCCATCAGCGACTTCACCAGAAACATCCGCAAAAACCACAACGCCAGCAGCGTCAGCATCGGCGAGAGATCCAGCATCCCCACGGTGGAAAACGGCAGCCGCCGGCGCAGCCAGCCGAACACCGGGTCCGTCATCAAGCGGAAGAACCTGACGACCGGATTCGAGGGATCGGGATTCACCCACTGCAGCAAGACCGCGATCAGCACGACCCAGCTGTACAGCTCGCACAGCTTGTCCACGATCACCGCGAACGCTTGGAAGAAGTTGCCGACAATGAACATAATTTTCTCCTTGCCTTACCCTCCCACCCGCGTTTCCAGGAGGGCGGTCAATTCCTTCGAGCGCTGAGCCGCTGCCCGCACTCCGGCCTCGATCACCGCCGCCAGCCGTCGGCGACGGAACACCTTCAAGGCGGCTTCGGTCGTGCCCTTCTTCGAGGCCACGCGCGCGATCAAGCCCGGCAACCGGCCCGGCGCCTCCAGGGCCAGCTTCGCGCTCCCCAGCGCCGTGCAAACGGCCAGCCGCTCCGCCACCTCGCCCGGCAACCCGCGGCGGACCCCGGCTTCGCGCAGCGCCTGAAAGACCGCGAAGAAATAGGCCGGCCCGGACCCGCTGATGGCGGTCACGGCATCCAGCAGCCGCTCCGGCACGACGATAACCTCGCCCACCCCCTGGAAGATGGCGCGAGCCACGGCACGATCCGCCGCGGATACCCCGCGGCCCCACGCCAGTGCGGAAATCCCGCTGCCGATGGTGGCCGGCAGATTGGGCATGACGCGCACAACGGGTCCCCGGCCCGCCAACCGTGCCATGGCGCGGATGGGGATGCCGGCGGCAATGGAAATCACCAAGACGTTCCGATGGCGCCGGGCGGCACCGATCTGCCGCAGCACGTCGCGGATATCCTGGGGCTTGACGGCCACCAGCACCACCGAGGCGCGTCGCAGGAGCGCCTCAAGCGCCACGCAGCCGACGCCGAACCGCTGCCGCACCTGCGCGCACCGGCGGCGATCCCGCTCCGACACCAGGAGCGCGCCGGCGGGAACGCCGGCGGCGCGCAGTCCGCCGAGCAGCGCCTGGCCCATGTTCCCCGCCCCGACGATGCCGAGGCGCTTCCCGCGCAAGACCGACATGAGTTTAGTCCTGATCCTTGAAGATCGCCGTGCCGATCCGAACCACGTCCGCCCCCTCTTCCACCGCCACCTCAAAATCGTGCGACATGCCCATGGAAAGCTTCAGGCTGGAGGCCTCCCGCGACAGCGCAGCCGCCACGTCGTTCCGCACCTGCCGCAGGCCGCGAAAACAGGGCCGCGCCGCTTCCGGATCCTCTGCCAATGGCGCCATCGTCATCAGCCCGGCCAGCTCCAGGTGCGAGCGTTGCGAAACCGCGCGCGCCAGTGGCACGGCCTCCGCGGAGGAACAGCCGAACTTGGTCGCTTCCCCGGAGATGTTCACCTGCACGAACACGCCGAGCCGCTTCCGGCGGGCGGCAGCGTCGCGCTCCAAGGCCTCGACGAGCTCCAGGGAATCGACGGAGTGCACCGTATCAAACAGCTCGACCGCCGGCTTCGATTTATTGCGCTGCAGATGGCCGATCAGATGCCACCGCACGCCCGGCAGGCCCAGCGCCTCGCGCTTGCCGCGGGCTTCCTGGACGCGATTTTCGCCGAGGTCGGCGAGGCCGCACCGAACTGCTTCAGCGATACGGTCCGACTCCACCCCTTTGGTCACGCCGATCAGGAGCACCGAGGTGGGATCCCGGCCGCAGCGCTGGCACGCTTCGGCAAGACGGAGTTGAACGCGGCGCAGGCGGTCGGCAATCACGCCGGGTACTCTAGCACACAGAGCAGATGGGGCGCAACAGCGTCAACGAACGCCCCGAACCGAGGACTAAAAATATTCGGTGAGGAGGGATTTAGCGCGGCCGAGGAGGCTGAGATCCTGGGAAGCCACCGAGAAGTCCGCGCCGGCCTGCGCGGCCCACAAGAGTTCAATCACGCCCAGCGCCGGGGTCAGCGCCACCTGGCGCGAGAGATCGCCCCATCGCGACGCTCGCGGGCTGCGCCCGAGCGTGGCATGGACCTGGGTGGCCGCCTCGACCCATTCCACCACCCCGTCCACCAGCGCGCCGCGGCCCGTCACGATGGCCGCCTCGGGCAACGGCCGTCCGCTGAGCAGGCGGGACAACCCTTCGCGCAGATGCTGCAGATGGCGTTCCGCCAGCTCGCGCACCTCCGGCTTCAAACTGGATAACCCTTCCACGCATATCGCCAAGGCCTGCTCAGAGGTCAACCGGCACGTCGCGGCGACGTCCTGCACCAACGCGTGCAGGCCCCACGGTACGGTGAGTGCTGCGGTCAGACGCCCCCCATCGAACAGCCCCAGCTCGCTGCTGCGGCCGCCGAGGTCCATCACCAGGCGCGCTCCACTCGAACGTGAGCCGCCGTCCAGGCACGCGTTGGCCGCCGCCTGCAGGCTGTAGACGAACCGCTCCACCTCCAACCCCACCAACTCACAGCCCTGCACGACCGCCTGCCGCAGCGCGACGGGAATCGTCACCACATGAAACCGGCCCTGCAGCCGGGTCGCCGCCAGGCCGCGGGGGTCCAGCACGGCGTCAAACCCGTTGCCGGCATAGCCGAGCGGTTGCAGCCAGAGCACTTCGCGATCCAAGCTCAACACCTGGCTCACGGCCTGCGCCTGGAGCCGCTCCACATCGCGCTGCTTGACCATCACCGGTTCATCCGCCAGATCAATGTAGGCCGCCGTCTCCTGGTGGCCGATCTCCGGATGGCTGAGCGTCACCGTCGCCCGCGCCGGCAGCAGCGTCACGCGGGTGTCCTGCAGCGCCCGCTCCAAGACTGGGCCAATGCGGGCCGGCTCTCCCGGCCATGCCGCCGTCCCAAGCGGATAGGCCGCCGTCCCCGCGCCCAGCACTTCCCCGCCATGCAGCGGCCCGCGCCGTTCGGCCACGACGCACGCAACTTTAGTGGCTCCGAAATCAATCGCCAACAGCGGCCGACGTCTGATCATTTTCTCTGCCCTCGTTAGGAAACTTTTGGCCCGATCACCGGCTCAGGAAACCGCACGTCAATGTAGCGCACCGACAAATGGTTGGCGGCGACCCGTTGCAACACCGTCTGGAGGCGGCCCAGATGCTCCGGTAATTCCGTTTCCGAGCCGCAGCGAATCTCCAGCCGATCATCCAAGACGAAGAGGAGCTGATTGGGGTCGCCGACATCCAACGAAATAATCCGGTGCCCGGTCAGCGCCGGCGACCGGCTGAGCCGCTCCGCCACGCGGAAGGCTAATTGCAGCCGCTCCTGGTGATGCTCGCGTCCTTCCTTCAGGGCCGGCTGCCCCGGGCCGGTCACCCCGTCCAGCACCACCAATCCCTCCACGGGAGCTGCGGAGGATTCCGGGAACACGTAGCCGGACCGGTCCACGGCATGCCACGCGCCCAGCTTCACCTGCGCGACCGGCGCGCGCTCCACCACCTCCACGCGCAGCGTATTGGGCAGCCTCCGGATGACCCGGACTTCCTTCAATGCCGGCTGCTGGGCTTTGAGCCGTTCCGCCAGCGACGAGAGGTTCACGTCCCAAATGCTTTGCCCGATGATCGCATCCGGCACGCGCAAGGTGGAATCAGCCGGTGTCTGTATCGTGATGATCCGAAACAGATCCGCCTGCCTGGCCCAGACCCGCCCCGCGATCCACAACCCGGCCGCGATCACGACGACTGCCGCCGGTTGGGGATGCCCGGCAAGCCACGCCACGCCCTTCCAGGCCGCGCCGGTTGCGCGAGCAAGCAGGCCGGGGTGAGTTCGTCGTCTTTTACGCTTGGCCACGGCTACCGGCCGGCGAGTTCCGCCGCCGCGTGCGACGCCAACGCCACCCCGATCAGCTCCTCGCACACGTCTTCATAGGAGAGGCCCACGCAGGCGGCGGCTTTGGGCAGCAAACTGGTCGCGGTAAATCCCGGGATGGTGTTCACTTCGAGCAGGACCGGCTCGCCCTCCGGCGTGAGGATCAGGTCCGCGCGGGACAGGTGCCGGCATCCCAGCGCGTCATGCGCGCGCCAGCCGGCGTCCTGCAGCCGCGCGGCATCCGCGGAGGTGATCGGGGCCGGCACCAGGTACTGCGTCTGCCCCGGCGTGTATTTGGCGGTGAAGTCGAACATGCGCGTGGATCCGGCCGAGGACACCGGCTGGATTTCGATGACCGGCAGCGTGCGGTCGCC
>JAHFGX010000033.1:3717-19729 GCA_023247215.1 Candidatus Omnitrophota bacterium | reverse complement strand
ACCGGCAGCTCCGGGACGACCACCCTGACCGCCCGGATCACCAACCTCACCGCCACCAGCGGGCTGAACTTCGCCGCCTGGGGGGCGCAACTGGAGAAGGCCGCCACCCCCGGCGTCTACGCCAAGACTACGACGGCCGTCATCGCCGCCGGACGCGGCCTGGTCTCCACCGGGGACTTCCTGATGCCCAGTCTCAAGCTCACCGGGGGCACCATCACCGACACCTCCGGCACCGTGACCGTCGGCTCCAACCTCGCCTCCACCGGCAACCTCCAGGTCACCGGGGCGGGGCCGCACTACATCCAGAACGGCAACGTCGGTATCGGGACGACCTCGCCAGTGTCTCTATTGAATGTGAATGGCCGGGGGGTCTTCGGCGGAGCTACGTTAACCAACAATGATTCAAACGATGATCTGTATATCGAGAAGAACGCCAACTATTCTCAACTCCATCTCTATAACACTGATACCACGAACCCTGATATCAGTGGTTATTTGTCGATGAATAGAACGGGCGCAACCAGCGGGTTAGGGAATACCGATGTCGGTTTGAACTTGTGGACTTCCAGCGCTCATCCGATCAAAATTGGCACCAACAACAGTGAGGTGATACGAATTACGAGTGGTGGCAACGTCGGCATCGGGACGACGAATCCGGGCGCGGCGTTGGAAATTACCGGGAATCTCCTCTTCACCAAAGAAACTGCCAGGACGATCTCGGTCGCAGGTTCCACCACCACCAACACCGCAGGTGCTGCCCTTTCCATGACGGGCGCAGCCGGGATCGGGACAGGAGTTGGTGGAAACATTGCGATCACTGCTGGCACGGGCGGGACGAGCACCTCAGGGTCTGGAGCTGCCGGGGGCAACCTCTCGTTGACGGCGGGAGGCACCACCTCCGGCACCGGGGGAACCCTCACCCTCACCGGGGGAGCCGCCGGGTATGGTCCCGCGGTCAATCCTCAAGGGGGGCCGGTCAATATCGTAGGAGGCGCATCCAATCTAAATGCTGATGGCGGGGCCGTGAACATTACCGGCGGGGCCAGTCCTGGGATCAGTGCAGGCGGAGCCGTGGTCCTGACCGGCGGGGCCAGCACGGGCGCAGCAACTGGCACTGGCGGAGCCATCTCAATCATTTCTGGCACCGGCACCGGAGCCACACCCGGAGCGATTACTATTCAGGTGGCCCAGACCAATAAATTAGAAACGACCGCCCCCACGCTGAGCATCCTCGGTGGGAATAACCCGGTGGGGAATTCTAATGGAAACGGAGGAGCTATAACGATTACCGCTGGCTCGGCAGGCTCCGGGGCGACGGCCGGGGCGCTCAATCTCTCCGGTGGCGCAGGGAATGCCGGAGGGGCAACTGGCACCGGTGGGGCCGTCAATATCACTGGCGGGGTCGGCATGGGATCGCTCAATGGCGGGGCCGTGGTAATTGCAGGAGGGGCGTCCAGCGCAGGCACGGCCACAGGCACAGGCGGGGCGATTTCTTTAACGACCGGCGCGGGGGGAACGACCTCTGGGAACTCCGGGGCGATTACCATGCAACCTGGGACGGTGACCTCTGGGAACGGCGGGGCTATCCAGTTGTTAGGACGAGCCGGGGTCGGTTCGAATAATGTCGGGTCGTCTCTCACATTGACTGCCGGGAATTCTGTCGGGTCTGGGACTGGAGGAGCGATCGATCTGACAGCCGGGACGAGTCCAAGCGGTACGGGTGGTGGAATCACCATCGCCGGCGGAGCACAACTCAATAATAGCAATACGAATGGCGGCGCCATCACACTGACCGGTGGTAGTTCTAATTCACAGTCTTGGGCTGGCGGCGCCATCAACATTACCAGTGGTGCTGCAACCTACGGTGCTCATAGTGGTCCTATCACTATTCAGAGCGGTGCAATGAACCAGGGTGATCTTAATCTTGCTTTGGGTAATAGTGGGGCTGTTATCCTGCGCACTTCAGCTGGAAATAACAACGGAACAACTTATTCTGGCCGCGCACCCGGCGCCTCAGGAACCGTGACGATCAATACCGGCAACGGTGGGGCCGGCAGCAACGGTTCGAATGGCGCCGTCTCAGGCGCGCTCTCTCTCTTCACTGGGAATGGCGGGGCAGCTTCTGGAGCGACTGGCGGGGCTGCGGGAGATATTTCCATCACCGCCGGCAGTGGCGGCAACGGGGCTACGGCGTCAGGCGCCGCCGGAGCGCTGCTGTTGACATCGGGTTCTGCAGGCACTGGCGGCAACGTGAACGGCGGAAATATGACGTTCAAGACGGGCACGGCCTCCGGCACGGGTGTGGGAGGCTTGCTGATCTTCCAAACCAATGGGGCCAACAGCCGGATGACGATTAATGGAATCGGCAACGTCGGCATCGGGACGACGACGCCAACAGGCAAATTGCAAGTCACAGGTGATGAGGTGAGGATTGGGGACGCGGGCACCGTGGGTTTTGCAACCGGGGATGGCGATTTGTACGTGGAGAGCAACTTGGAAGTGGACGGGCAAGTCAATGTCGGGGCCGATGTGAATACGGCGTTTCGGATTCTGAATACGCCGACCGGCCCCAATGTCGGGATTGACTTCCCGGTTAATAGTAGTGGGGGTTCTGGGTTTACCGGCAGACTGGTCGATGTCTCTCCATTGCAAAGCTATGGTTCCTCCCAAACGGAATCCGGCAACTATCTCTATGTGGAACGGGCGCTTACCACCACGTCCGGCACGCTGACGGTTTCCGGCGATGTGGCCCGGCTGGTGTCGGGTTGCACGCAGTCAGGCGGCACCTGCAACGACAGCGCCAATGTGCTCTCCATCGCCCAGAACTATACGTCAGCTACCGGAGCGGCGCTCATGGTGACGAACCTGGGTGGAGCCACCTCGACTTCCTTCCGGGTGAACGATGAGACAGGGACTGGCGATACCACGCCATTCTTAATTGATGCAACGGGCAACGTCGGCATCGGGACGACGAGTCCGCGCGAGAAGCTGGAGGTGGTGGGGAACATGCAGGCGGTTGACGGGGTGATCTATGCGCCGGGAGTGAGGAAGCTCATCGCCGCCATCACCTCCGCCACCACCGGCACCAGCGATACCACCGACAAATACCAAACGTTTACGCCGGACGTGGACATGATGATCACCGCCGCGCGCCCCAAGATCAACTCGAACATCTCCGGCAACGCCGAACTCCTCTACGCGTGCCTCTACGATGAAGGCGCCAGCGCCGATACCCCTGGCACCCGCATCGCCACCACCGCCGGGCAGACCGCCAACAGCGTGACGACGTCCATCAACTACTCCGCGTTCACGTTTTCCAGTCCGGTGCAGCTCCGCGGCGGCAAGAAATATGTGCTGCGGATTGGTGGCTCGACGAACTGCAACACCACGCTGGATCTCAATGGCGACAGCTACACCGATGCCAGCGACACCTGGGCCTGGGCCCTCTCGGCCGGGGACACCCTGACGAACGGCCGGTCGGAGACGGCCAGCGGCCAGGACTTCTTGTTCGTCCTGGAAACCTCGACAAACTTCTCCGTCAATTTGATGAACGTAGGGAATCTGACCAGCGGCCAGGATGTCACCAATGCGACGACCACCGTGGATATTGCAGGCACGGGGACCAACGCAGCCGTCTGTCACTCCGGTGGCAATACCGCGACGGATAACGTCAACCTTGTGGATTGCACCTCCGCGCCGGCCGCCGACTATGCCGAGCTGTACCCGGTTGAGCCGGGCATGGAGTTCGGCGATGTCGTGGGCGTGGGAGGCGAGCTGGTGAACACCTATGAGCAGGAGCAGGGCCAGATCAACTGGGCCAAGGTCAAGGGCGCCGTCAGCCGACTGGGCAAATCCCAGACCGCCTATGAGGCCAACGTCATTGGGATCGTCTCGGATAACTACGGCGACTTCACCTCCGCAGGCTACAACATCAAGGAAGAGGACCACCCCATGCCCGTGGCCCTCATGGGCCGCGTGCCGGTGAAGGTGTCCACGGAGAACGGGCCGATCCAGGTCGGGGACTACCTGACCTCGTCCTCGCTGCCCGGCATGGCGATGAAGGCCACCCGGGCCGGCCCGGTGATCGGCAAGGCGCTTGAGCCGTTTGACGGCGCGTCCGGCGCCGCCTGCGGCGCGGGCTTGATGTGCGGTAAAGCGATGGTCTTCGTCGGCGTCACGTACGCCGATCCGTATGCCGAGCTGGCGAATAAAGTCACGACATTGGAATCTCGCCTGAATGCATTGGAACGCCGTTTAGACAGCAACAGTCATTAGAGGAGGGAGCAGCTATGGCACGCTTGGGAATTTACTCGCGGATGGTCATGTTGGCGCTCGCGGTGGCGTCCGGCTGGATCGCGCCGGCCTGGGCCGAAGACGCCGCCGCGCCGGTGCAGGGCGTCATTTTGGTGGATATCTGCTCGGCGCGCCGCGACCACATGAGCGGCTTTGGGTATGACCGCCCGACGACGCCGAACCTCGATGCGTTCATGAACGAGGCCACGGTGTTTGAGCGAGCGTGGGCGCAATCCGCGTGGTGCCTGCCGAACTTCGCCACGCTCTTAACAGGCGCGCGGCCGGAAGTCCACCAGCAGCTCAATTCCGGAGACGCCAGGCCCCAGCCGGTGGACGGCCTGGAGACGCTGGCCGGCGTGCTCCAACAGGCCGGGATGGCGACCGGAGGGTTTTCGGCCTCCCGGTTTCTCGGAGACAGCTACCGGTTTCTCCAGCGGGGGTTTGATCTGTTCGTGAACCTTCCGGATCCAGAGGTGCCCGCGGATCAGGCGCTGCCGTTTGAGCAGCGGCTGCCGGCGATCCTGGAGTGGCTGCGGACGCATCGCGAGCAGCGATTTTTCTTGTACGTCACGGTGGATGATCTCCACGCGCCGTATCGCGCCGCTGACCCGAAGCTGTTCGATCCGGCGTATGCGGGCTTCTTCGACGAGGTGTCCCCCAGCGTGAAGTTCGACCGGCTCTACAACGGCGAACCAGTGTCGGAGCCGGAGCCGAAGCTGGTGGCGGCGGTCGAGGAGTTTCGGCGTGACGAGCGCCACCAGCGCCATCTCGTGGCGCGCTATGATGCCTCGCTGCATCACGTGGACCGGCTGATGGGGACGTTCTTCGACGAGTTGAAGCAGCTGGGCGTGTGGGACACAAGCCTGGTGATCGTCACGGCCGACCATGGAGAGCAATTGGGCGAGCATGGCCTGCTCGGGCATACCCAGGCCCTGTATGAGCCGATCTTGGGCGTGCCGCTGATAATCAAGCACCCCGCGCTCGCCGGCGGCGGGCGGAACACGCAGCTCGTCGAGCGGATTGACATTCCGGCGACGGTGCTGGACGCGGCGGGCATTGCGCCCTCCGAGCATCCCCAGTTCACCGGCGACAGCCTGATGCCGATCCTGGAAGGCCGGTCGGTGGCATGGAAATCGCACATCTTTGCCAGCTCCAAGCCTACGCGGATGGGAGTGTCGGATCCGCTGGATTGGAGCATCGAGGAGCGCGCCGTGCGCGACGCGCGCTACAAGCTGCTGTGGCACAGCTACAAGGAGCAGCCTTACGAACTATACGACTTGGAGCAGGATCCGGCCGAGCTGCACGACCTGGTGCTGGACCGGCCGGAAGTGTTCCAACAGCTCAAGGCGCGCTTGGACGCCTATGCAAGCGATGGGGGCATGGAGCTGCCTGTCGAGGCCCCGGCAGCGGCCGGTGTCTTGCCGACGATGCTTCCAGCCGGACGGGCCGCCCAGCCCGCGCACTAACACGCTTGTGAGGGGCAGGAAAAATGTGTGCCTGCCCCTCATTTCATTGTGTAGGCGTTTCAGGTACACTCTCAGGTACACTCTACGTACACTCTACTTTGATATGGACAGCGACCGGTTGTTTCAGGCCATGGTGGAGCAGCGGGCGTCGGACCTCTTCCTCAAGGTCGGCGCCTGTCCCTCCATGCGCGTCCGCGGCCGCCTGCAGCCATGCGGGGCCGAACCGCTGAACCGCGCGGAACTGCTGCAATTCGCCTCCGATCTGATGGGCCCCGAACGGCAGCGGTCGTTCCAGACTGACCGCGAGTTGAATTTCGCCTTCGAGCGGCCGGAGATCGGCCGGTTCCGCGCCAACGTCCTGTGGGAGCGCGGCCGCATCGCGCTGGTGATCCGGCGGGTGCAGGACCGCGTGCTGGATTTCGAGGCGCTCCATCTGCCCGCGGGCGTCTTGCGGCGGCTGGCCGATGAGGCGCACGGGCTGGTGCTGATCACCGGCCCGACCGCGAGCGGCAAGTCCACGACGGTCGCGTCCTTCATCGAGTTTCTGAACCACTCCCGCCCGTGCCATGTCGTGACGCTGGAAGACCCGGTGGAGTTTGTGTTCACCGAGCAGCAGGCGGTGATCAATCAGCGGGAAGTCGGCGTGGACACCCGGTCCTTCAGCGACGGGCTGAAAAACGTCCTGCGGCAGAGCCCGGACGTGCTCTACTTGAGCGACATCCGCGACCGCGAGACGATGGAAGCGGCGCTGGTCGCGGCGGAGGCGGGGCAGCTGGTCATCAGTTGCATCCACACGACCAACGCCGTCGCCACCATTGAGCGGGTGATCGCGCTCTTCCCGCCGCATCAGCAGCATCTCTTCCGCCTGCGGCTCTCCATGGTGCTGAAGGGGATTCTCTCGCTGCGGCTGCTGCCGCGCCGGGACGGCCAGGGCCAGATCCCCTCGGTGGAGGTGCTGGTGATGACCCCGACGATCCGCGAGCTGATCCGGGAAGGGCAGCCGGAGCAGATCCCGGCGCTGTTGCGCCAGGGCGCGTCGCTGGGCATGCAGACGATGACGCAATCGTTGTACCATCTGATCACTCGGGACATCGTGACGTTGGAGGAAGCGGTGAAAGTCGTGGACAGCCGCGGGGAGCTGGAGCGGGCCCTGCAAGAGATCCGAGGTATTAGCGATGGCTTCGAACGCAGCCAACTCCCCTGACGTTTCCTCCCCGGAGCGCGACGCGCTGCCGCCGGACGTGGTGCCGGTGCCGGGCGTCGGGTCCAATGGCCGCGCGCCTGACGGATCCGAGGCGGTCGCCTCCACCCGGTTGAGCTTGCGCATGCTGTTTGAGCTGGCGGTGGAGAAACATGCCTCAGATTTACACCTGGTGGCTCACATGCCGCCCTTGCTGCGGATTGACGGCGCCCTGCTCAAGGCGGACGTGCCGCCGTGCGGTCCCATCGAAATCAAAGAACTGATCTACGGAGTGCTGACGGACTCGCAAAAAGCCCAGTTTGAGCGCGAACGGGAGCTGGATTTGTCGGTGGGGGTCCAAGGGCTGGGCCGGTTCCGGGTGAACGTGCACGTCCAGCGGGGCAGCGTCGAGGCAGCGTTCCGCCTGGTGCCGTTGACCATCCGGACGCTGGAGGAACTGGGCCTGCCGCTCGTGGCCGGCGAGTTGGCCCGCAAGACCACCGGCCTGGTGCTGGTGACGGGTCCGACCGGGGTGGGGAAAACCACCACGTTGACCGCCATGATTGACCTCATCAACCGCGAGCGGTCCTCCGTCATCATCACGATTGAAGACCCCATCGAGTACCTCCATCAGCATAAGCGCTCCATCGTCAAGCAGCGGGAGGTCTATTCGGACACCGCATCGTTCTCCGGCGCCTTGACCCGCGCGCTGCGGCAAGACCCCAATGTGATCGTCGTCGGAGAAATGCGGGACCTGGAGACCATCAGCACCGCCTTGACCGCGGCGGAAACCGGCCACCTGGTGCTGGCCACGCTGCATACGCCGGATGCGCCGCAGACCGTTGACCGCATCCTCGACATTTTTCCGCCCCATCAGCAGCAGCAGGTCAAGGTGCAGCTCGCGGACTGCCTCCAGGGCATCGTCTCGTTGCAGCTCCTGCCGCGGGCGGACGGCGCGGGGCGGATCGCCGCCTGCGAGATCATGGTGGCCACCGCAGGCATCCGCCACCTGATTCGCGAGCACGCGACCGCCCAGTTGCCCACCCTCATGCAAACCGGCGCCCAGTACGGCATGCACACGATGGATAGCTGCCTGCAGGGCCTGTACGAGCGCGGCAAGATCTCCTATGAGACGGCGGTGACGCATTTTAAGAACCTGCAGCAATTCCGCCCTCTGCCGAAAGACCAGCGCAAGCGCTGATCCCATTCCCACAGGCGATTCGCGCTTGACCCCCTGTTCTGAATATGATAAGAACAATACTATCTTGAGGTTAAGCGCACCCCGCGATTGTCAGAGGCGGTGGGAGCGTGTGGCGCGTGGCCCCATCGTCTAGCCCGGTTAGGACGCATGGTTCTCAGCCATGAGACAGGGGTTCGAATCCCCTTGGGGCTGTTCTTGTTCAAGGGGATTCGAAACACGTTGAGCATGCTACGGGAACGGCATATTCCATAAGTGGTTGAGCGCAGAGGCGCCTTACGGCACCTCTGCTTTCATTAACAAAGGAGGATTCTATGGTGCAACAACCTGGGAATTTGGTGCGGATCGGCTCGAAGGTGTTCAAGGTGTTGGCCTGGGTGGCGCTTGGGCTCCAATCCGTGATGGGCATGGTCTTATTGGTGGTCGGCGGGCAGGCGGTGCCGATCGGCGGCGTGGACGTTCCGGCGCGCGCGGTCGGGGCATTGAACCTGGTGGCGGCGGTGGTGTATTGGTTCATGTTCCTGCTGGCCAGCTCCGTCTTGCGGCTGCTGTTGGACGTGCATGGCCACGCCACCAAGAGCACGACCTGCCAATCGAGCTGACGCGGTGAAGCGCATGGGCCTGAGGCGTGCGGGTGTGGTGTGGATCGCCTCCCTGGTGCTCCTGGGGTGTGAGCAGATGCCGTGGGCGAGTTCGAAGAAGCACTCGGAGGCTCCCACGAGCGCTCCGGCCTCGGCGACGATCATCGGCGTCGCCAAGCCCGAGGTGGCGGCAACGGATGTGGTCGCCAAGGTCAACGACGGGGTCATCAGCAAGCGCGACGTGGAGCTGCTGATCCAGGAGCTGCGCTCGGCCCGCGAGGCCGCCGGCCAGACCTGGACGCCGCTCTCGGAAGACGAGCAAGCGGACAAGTACGATCTCCACGACGCCGTCAACGACCTGATCACGCTGGAGCTGCGCAACCAAGACGCGATGGCGCGCGGGCTGGACCGGGATGCCAAGCTTCAGCAACGCTTCGCCTACGTGGCCCGCACCATGTTCGCCCAGGAGTGGCTGGCCTGGCAGTTCAACCGGGTGGCGGTGACCCCGGAGGAAATTGACCAGTTCTATCAGCAGAACCAGTGGGGGTTCCGCGAGCCGGAGCGCGTCAAGCTGCGCCAACTGGTCGTCGCCTCGGAAGACCAAGCGAAGGCGGTGCTGGTGAAGCTGCTGGAAGGCATGGATTTCGTCGAGGTGGCCCGGCAAAGTTCCGTGCGGCCGGAGGCGGCGCAGAGCCCCCTGGCGGACAAGTGGGTCATGCGCAGCGGCGATAAAGCCGTGTTCGCCCCCAACAACGACAGCGTCCGGGATTTGCGCGATCCGGTCCTGGAGCAAGCCGCGTTCGCCATTGACAAGACGCAGGGCGTGAGCAGTTATGTCAAGGGCGCGGACGGCAACGACCACATCTTTCAGTTGCTGGAGCGCCAGCCCGGCCGGCAGCGGCCGCTGGTGGAGGTGTCCGACAACATCCGAAATTTCCTGCGCTTGCAGAAGCTCAACAGCGTGACCGAGGGGCTGCGCACGAAGGCTCATGTTGAGCGCTTTCCGGAGCGCGTGAAGGGCGTGTCCCAATAGTGAGGTGAGAGTGTGAGGCCGAACCGCGTCGCGCTGATCGTGGCGGCGTTCTTGGGATTGCTGGCGACCGTCGTGCTCCATCGCTATCTGACGCAGCAGCAGCAGGCCTTGGAGCGCGAACGGCAGCATCTCTTGGCGAATTACCGCAATCCCGTCTCCGTCGTCGTGGCCGCAAAGGACCTCCCGCAGGGCACGGTGCTCGTCCATGAGCATCTGACGACGGCGGATGTTCCGGAGCGCTTCGTCCAGCCGTACGCCACCCAGGACCCGTCCCCGCTGCTTGGCAAAGTGACGATGGCGCCGATCGCGGAAGGCGAGCAGGTGCTGCTGAACAAAATCCGCAATCCCGAAGAAATCGCACAGGGCACCATCCTCTCGACGATTACGCCCAAGGGCAAGCGGGCGGTGACGATCGGGGTGGATTCGCTGACCGGGGTGGGTGGGTTCGTCCGGCCGGGGGATCTGGTGGATGTGCTCTGGTCGCTGCGCCTGCCGGTCGGCGGGAACGACGACACCAAACCGGTGACGCTGACGCTGTTCCAAGCGGTGCCGGTCGTGGCGGTGGGCGCGCAGATGGAACGGACCGCGGAGCGTCCGGCCGCGCCGCCGGCCGGAGGGCGGGACCAGGAGAGCCAGCAGCTGTCCATGACGCTGGCGCTGGACCCGCAAGAGACCTCGTTCCTCCTCTTTGCGCGCGATCAAGGGCGCATCCAAGTGAGCTTGCGGCCGCAAACCGAAACCGCGGACTCGGTGAAATTAAGCCCCGCAGATTTGGCCACCTTGTTGGAGAAACAATTGGGCATGCGGCTGGCCGCGCCCTCGGCGCCCCAGGCCCGTGAAGTGGAAGTGTATAAAGGCTTGAAGCGCGACGTCGTCGTCCTGCCGACGAAGGAATGATGCGACGCGAATGGAGGAGGGCCGGCTCCCTCTTCCTTCTGGTCGCAAGCGCGCTCCTCACCGCTCAGGCGGCCTCCTCGGCTCAACTCCAGAACGATGCGGAAGCCGCAGCCTCCTCCGGCGTCAGCTTGGAGCTGGGAGAAATCCGCAGCCTGCCGGTGGAAGAGATCACCCGCATCGCCGTCGGCGATCCCGACATCGCTGATGTCACCATCCTCTCGCTCAACGAAATCCTGCTCCAGGGCAAAGGGGCCGGGCAGACCAACCTGATCGTGTGGGACCGTCAGGGCCGGCATGTCGTCACCGTGTCCGTCGTGGATCATGCGCTGGAATCGGCCGAGATCGAGCTGCGCCGCCTGGTCGACGATCTCCATCTGGAGCGCGTGCAAATCAAGCGGGAAGGCGGCCGCCTCTTCCTGACCGGGATCACGGACACGCAAGCTCAGCTTGATCAGATCGAGCAGCTCCTCAGCGCCTACGGCAAGGACGTAACGAATCTCGTGGCGCTGTCCTCGCTGCCGCCGCCGCCGGCGATGCCGCCGGATTCCGTGAAGCTGACCGTCCAGTTGATCGAAATGAACCGCGACGCCACGAATAAGCTGGGGGTGGACTGGGCGGACGCGCTGACCTTCACGGAAACGACCTTCGGCGTGAAAGGGCCGGCGAACGTCTCACTGTCGGAGCGCGTCGAGAACGCCTTCCGGTTGGGGTCGCTCTCGCGCACCACCGGCGACGCGAAAACGATCCTCAACATGCTCATCCAGCAGGGGAAGGCCCGCATGCTCGCGGAGCCGAAATTAGTGGCGGCCAGCGGCAAGGAGGCGACCGCGTTCCTGGGGGTGGAGAAACCCATCCTGTCCGCGACGAACGTTTCCTCCGGGACGGTCACGCAGAACATCGAGTTCAAGAAGACCGGGGTGGAGCTGAAGTTTCAGCCGACGGTGCTCCCGTCGGGCGCGATTCAATTGGTCATTGACGCCAAAGTGTCCAGCATTGACACGGCCTCCGCCATCACCGTGCAAGGGGTGAGCGTGCCGGGATTCAAGGTGCGCCAGACGCAGACGGAGATCGTCACGGGCTCCGGCAAATCCGTGTTCATCGCCGGCCTGCTGCAGGATGAGGAGAAGAAGAACCTCAACCAGTTGCCGGCGCTCGGCAGCATTCCCGTCCTGGGCAACCTGTTTCGCTCCACGGAGTTCATCCGCGGACAGACGGAGCTGATCATCGTGGTCACCCCGGAGGTGTCGGAGCAGCCGGACGCGGCGCGTCGCTCCGGCGAGGAGGCGATTGATCAGTCCATTGCCGTCGAGGAGGCGCTCACGAACGCCGAGATCGTGGTGCCGCCGGAGGCGTCCGTGTCGTCGGTGCCAGACGATATGCTCAGGATCGAGGACCCGCGCATCCAGTACGCCCTCAGCGTCCAGCAGCGCATTGCCGGCGCCTTGCGCTACCCCGAGCGGGCCGGGGTGGGGTGGGAGCCGGCCGGCACCGTGACCCTGACGCTGCACCTGTTCCCCGATGGGACCCTGCAGCAGGCGGCCATCACCGAGTCGTCCGGAATCGAGGCGCTGGATCAGGCGGCCGTGGATGCGGCCAACGCGCAGGCGCCGTTTCCTTCGTTTCCTTCGCAGCTGGTCGAGAAAGAGCTGTGGCTGCGGATCCCCGTCGTCTTTCGCCCTTAGCAGGGGATTTGTATACTTAAAAGTGTCTGACACCTAATTTTGAATTTAAAGAAAATTATTTTACTTAATTAGCACTTCTATGGTATGGTGCTCTGACGATGGCTCGGGCACCGAGATCTCATGTCCGTGGTGGTATCTACCATGTTACCGTCAGAGGGAATAATCGCCAGCGAATTTTCTCTGACGACGCCGATCGTCGTAGTTACCTCAAAGAGACAGCTCGATGTCTTCACGAGCATGCTTGCCGCATGCTCGTGTATGCATTAATGCCCAACCATGTCCACCTTCTCATCGAAGACCCAGAAGCCCGCCTCTCACGATTCATGCAGATCCTCAACGCCCGCTATACTCGCTACTTCAACTTTCGGCATCAACGCGTGGGGCACCTCTATCAAGGACGGTTCCATGCGCGCTTGGTGGATCGCGATGCCTATTTACTGGAAGTCAGCCGTTACATCCACCTCAATCCCGTCCGAGCTGGTCTGGTCGAACGTCCGGAATCCTACTCTTGGAGTAGCTACCATCACTATATCGCTCCATCAGTTGAGCTCCAACCCCGCTTAGTTGAGACAGAATTAGTCTTATCGCTCTTTAGCGGAGGAACTTCTACAAGGTTTGCCTCCTACCAAGCTTTTGTCGAGGCCATGACCCTACTACAATGGTCAGACTGGGAGTCTCGTTTGCGTCGGCTCAAGTTACTTGGCTCAGCGCGCTTTGCCAGCCAAGTGTCAGACACTTTTCCTGTTCCAAAAAGTGTCTGACACTTCGGTCGTGGTATACTTACGGTGATATGCCCGAGCAAGCGAGCGCGCAACCCAAGGCTCCCTCAGGCCGTTGCGTGGTGATCTTTAGTCCCAAAGGAGGGGTCGGCAAAAGCGCCGTGGCCGCGAATGTGGCGGTGGCCCTCGCCAAGTGGTGCCAGCGCAGCGTGTGCCTGGTGGACCTGGATGTGCTGGCCATGGGCGACCTGGGGAAGATGCTGGGCTTGGCCCCCACCCGCAGCCTGGCCGACATTGTTCCCGCCCTCAAGCAGCGCTCCGGCGAATCCGCCATGGCGCTGGTGAACGACATCACCCTCACCCATGCGTCCGGCGCGCGCTTCCTGCCCGGCACCTTGCAGCCCCGCCAGGCCGCCGCCTTGGAGCCGTTCGTCGTCAGCGACCTCTTGCCGATGCTCAAAGCCCGTTACGACTTTGTCATCGTGGACGGGGGCAAGGCGTTCACGGACCAGTTGGTGGCCGCCTTCGATGAAGCCAATTTGATCCTGCTCGTGGTCACCCCGGACATCGTGTCGCTGTACCAGACCAAGTGGGCGGTGGGGATGATCGAGAGCATGCTGTTTCCTTCCGCGATGATCAAGGCGGTGCTGAACCGCGCGCAGAGCCGCGGCGGGGTGGAATCCAGCGACGCCCGCCTGGTGATGCCGTGCGAGCTCCTGGCCGAGATCCCCTCCGACGGCCGCTCCATGGTGAGCGCGATCAATCAGGGGGCGCCCGTCGTCACCCTCTATGAGCAGACCAAGATTGCCGAGGCCTTCAAGCGGCTGGCCGACGTGTTCAGCGTGTCCACGGACCTGTTCCTCTCGCACCGCCAGATCCCCCGGCATCATCGGGCCGCGGGGGAGGGCGCCGAGCGCAACGGCGGGGTGACCGGCACGGCTCGGTTTTATTTCCCGGTGGGCCAGGAGGGGCGGGTGGATGACGGCGATGAGATGATCCGCCTGAAGCGGCGGATCCACGCGCAGCTCGTCAACGATCTGGATTTGAAGCACGTGGACCTCGCCCTCTTGGCCAACCAGGCCAACATGCAGGAGATGCGCCGGCGGTGCGAGCAGGTGGTGACCAATTTGCTCTCCAAGGAGCTTGGGGGCGTGATCTCCTCCCGCGAGGTGCGGGCCCGCCTGGTCAACGAGATTCTGGATGAGGCGCTGGGGCTGGGGCCGCTGGAGGATCTGTTGAGCGACCCCTCGGTCAGCGACATCCTGGTGAACAACAAGGATCAGATCTACGTCGAGCGCCACGGCCGGCTGGAGCTGACCCGGAAGAAATTCATTTCCGACGACCAGGTGCGCGCGGTCATCGAGCGGATCGTGACCCCCTTGGGCCGCCGCATTGACGAATCGGTGCCCATGGTGGACGCCCGCTTGCCGGATGGGTCGCGCGTGAACGCCATCATCCCGCCGCTGTCGGTGAAGGGGCCGACGCTGTCCATCCGCAAGTTCGTGGGCGTCCGCTACACCCAGGAGGAGCTGATCAAGTTCGGCAGCCTCAGCTCGGCGATGTCGCAGTTCATTCGCGCCTGCGTCCTCTCCCGCAAGAACCTGGTGATCTCCGGCGGGACCGGCTCCGGGAAAACGACCATCCTGAACATCATCTCCTACTTCATCCCGGAGGGGGAGCGGATCATCACGATCGAGGATGCCGCCGAGCTTAAGCTGGCTCAAACGCACTGGGTGAGCCTGGAGGCGCGCCCCTCCAACGTGGAGGGACGGGGCCAGGTGGCCATCCGCGACCTGTTCCGCAACGCGCTTCGGATGCGGCCGGACCGGATCATCATCGGGGAGTGCCGCAGCGGCGAGACGATGGACATGCTCCAGGCGATGAACACCGGGCATGACGGCTCCATGACGACGGTCCACGCGAACTCCCCCCGGGATGTCGTCTCCCGCTTCGATTCCATGGTGCTGATGTCCAATGTGGATTTACCGGTCCGGGCTATTCGGGAAATGACGGCCTCCGCCGTGGATATCATCGTGCACACCGCCCGCCTGTCGGACGGCTCCCGCAAAATCGTGTCCATCAGCGAATTGATCGGGTTGTCGGACGGCATCGAGATGCTCTTCCGCGATTTGTTTGTCTTCCAGCAGACCGGCGTGGGCCCCGACGGGACAGTCCAGGGACAGTTTGTGGCCACCGGGTATCTCCCCACGTTCCTGAACGAGCTGAAGGTCAAGGGCCTCGAGCTGGATGAGGCGATCTTTCAACCGCCGGCCGGCGCGCCCGCGCCGTCATGACCCAATGTGTTTCAGCGACGCTGAGCCGCACGAAGGCGGTGGTGGCGGCTCGCGTCGAGGTGGCGGCCTCCTTGCCGCAGCGGATGAAAGGGCTGCTGGGGCGCCCCGCGCTTGAGGCGGGAGCAGGGCTGTTCTTGCCAGCGTGTCGCTCCATCCATACGTGCGGAATGCGATTTTCCCTGGACGTCATTTTTCTGACCCGGCAGGGGCAGGTGGTGGCTGCCTTAAAGTCCCTTCCGCCGTGGCGAATTTCGCCGCTGATCTGGCGCGCCTGGGGGGTGTTGGAGCTTCCTGACGGGACCGTGGAGCGTCACAACGTGCTGGTGGGAGATCAGTTGGAGCTTCGTGAATTGCCTTGACACCGTTTCGGGCGTTCAGGTACACTTAACTTGAAAGACCAGAGCGTGTTAGCTCTATACATCCAGAACGGCTTGTATGCGTTCGAAGGGGCAAACTTCGAGTAATCGGAGGGCGCAAAGCCGTGGACCCAGTGACCCGTGGTGCTGGGCAGCCTGGCTGCCGAAAACGACAGTCAGGCTATTTTATTGTCCTAGAAACTAATTTGTTTGGATAACTATTCACATAAGTTAAAAAAAGATGATGACATCAAAACGCGGCACGTCGTATGTGGAATATTTCATCGTCGCCACTGCCATGGCGCTGGCGACG
>JAHFGX010000033.1:0-3617 GCA_023247215.1 Candidatus Omnitrophota bacterium | reverse complement strand
TCCTAGAAACTAATTTGTTTGGATAACTATTCACATAAGTTAAAAAAAGATGATGACATCAAAACGCGGCACGTCGTATGTGGAATATTTCATCGTCGCCACTGCCATGGCGCTGGCGACGGTGGTATTGCTGAAGGAGTTGCAGAAACAGTCCTTGGAGGAAGAGCCGGGTGGTGAAGAGTCCTGTAGCGCGCCAAAGCAAATCGCAGGGCAATGCGAATGATCCATGATGTGGGAGCACCAGGCGAGTGTCGTCGGTGGCGCCGGTCCCAAGCGGAAACTTCCGGCTGGCGCGGGCAAGCGTTGATCGAGTACGCAATCCTGGTGGGCGCGATCATCGTCGGGGTGGCGGCGGCGGCCAGCGTGGTCTACCGGTCTTTTTCGGGGCAGGCGCAGTCCATTGAGCGGAATGAGATCGTTTTTTGAGGCGGCGATGCGATGTCCAACAGATCGGCGGGGGGTCTACACCATCGAATGGGCGCTGCTGATGGCGGCGGTGGTCATCGTGGCCACGGTGCTGATGCGCGATTACGTGCGGCAGGCCGTCGAGGCCGGGCGGACCGGATCGGTCGCCCAAATCCAGCACGCCATGACGGACAACCGGCCATGAAGAAGACGGTAGTTCCGAAGTGTCAGACACTTCTGCAGCAGAAGTGTCTGACACTTCGGGGGCAGTCGCTGGTGGAGTATCTGATCATCGCCTCGGTGGTGATTGTGGCGCTGATCGCCGTCTCGGGAGATTTCGGGCATCGCGTGGCCGAGGTGGCCGGCGCCGCGTTGGGGAGGATCCCCTAATGCGGCACGAGGCGGGCCAGTCGGTCATTGAGTACCTCGTCATCACGGCCGCGGTGATCATGGCCCTGATGGTGTTCTTGCAGAATCCGTCGGATGCCACGGGACGGATCGGCGCTTCGGCGGCGGGTTTTGTGCGGGGCATTCAGGCGCAGTTGAGCGGGGGCGGGGGAGGCTAAGAGGAGGTGAGGAGGATGGGGCGGACAGGCAAGCAGCGGGGACAATCCATTATCGAGTATTTGGTGATCGCCGCCACCGTGATCTTGGCGGTGGTGCTCTTGAAGCAAGGATTTGGAAGCTCGATTGAATCGATGGGAAGCACGTCCAGCGGCCGCGTTGGCGCGGCGAGCTCGGCATTGGGCGGTACGACCGTCACTGACCACTAATGGGGGGAGGTGAGCAGCAGATGTTCAAACGGACCGAACGGGGACAGAGCATCGGCGAGTATGCGGTGCTGCTGGCGATCATCCTGGGCGCGGTGGTCGGGGTGCAGGCGCTGGTGCGCAACCGCGTGGCCGGGGCGATTCAGAGCCAAGCGGATACCTATGTGTCCAAGGCCAAAGGCACGGAGAGCGCAGATTCGTCGTTGCTCAGCAAGAAGACATCCAACAGCACATCCACCGCGCGCTCAACGATGACGTCCTCTCGCGCCGGGGATGTGCAGACAGGTTCGAGTGCACGACAAGGATCGGACAACCCGCAATAACACACACAGATGCACGGAGGTGGAATCTCATGAGCACACGACATCGCAAGGCCGGCCAAGTCAGCGCGGAAGTCGCCGTGCTGCTGACGGTGGTCATCGCCGGGTTAGTGTATATGGGGATCTACCTGCAGCGCGGCAGCCAGGGCAGCTTGAAGGGGCATGCCGATTCGATCGGGCAGCAATTTTCCGCCCAGTCCGGTTGGAGCTCCTACAGTTCCCAGAAAAGCAAGCAGGAAGTGACCGGGCATGCCGACACCACTTCGTGCTCGGAATACCGGCACGCCTTGAACGAAGCCGGCGGGGCGGGAGCGACAGACGCGCCGGAGTGCACGCCGGAGGCTCCGTAATCTGACAGGGAGGAGGCTCGGTTGACCTCGTGAGATGATGCGGCTGGGACAGCGGGGACAGCAGTTCGGGGAATACGCCATCACCGTCGGGCTGGTGGCGACCGCCTTTTTAGGGATGCAGATGGTGGTCAGCCGGCGGGTGGGCGGAGCCTTAGTTGGCGTGAGCCAGCAGATCTGGGGCGAACCGGAAAGCGGGCAAAGCCAGAGCACGTCGAATAGCGATTCCTGGACCCGCGAGCGGTTTGATCCGGGCATCCATCTGGTGCAGACGCAAACCGGCTCCACCGCGGGCGGCGGCAGCTCCTCAGGCTATCTGCTGGCGGAAGATCCCTATGAGCCGTACATGGGCGAAGTGATCGTGTTCGGCGACCCGACCAGCGAGCAGCAAATGGCGCCGAACACGATTTGGTTGGCTGGAAAAGACGTGGGGTACGATAAAAAAGAGCAGAAGTGGTATGTGAAATCCAAGACGCTCAACGGCGAGGAGTCCAAAACGTGGTTGGAAGACGCCCGGGGACCGTTGCCGGAGGACAGCACCCCCTCCGAGATCAAAAACCGACGCCTGACGATGAATGTGAAAGATGAGGAAGGCCATCTGCTTCCCGTGGTGGTTTCCTACCGCGTTGTGCAAGCGAGGGAAGACGCTGCCCATAACAAACAGACCGCGTTCCTAGATCTGGATGGAGACGGCAAGGGAGACCGCACAGTCGTGAGCGTGCTCTTCGGCGTGAGGGAGGCGCGCGACCTCAAGAAGGCGATGGAAAAGTGGGCCAGATGGGAAGAACTCGGGAAGAAATGGGACAGCACGATCCCCGACGATCTGGTGACGGGTGATCAGCGCGACGCGCTACAGCGCGGCCTCAAAGCGTATCGAGGCGTGATGATGGAGCATGGGAAGTTCTCGCCAGCCGAGTTGTCTTCATTGCGGTCTTCATTGATGGCGGCGACTCCGGCGGAGCGGTCCAAGAAGATCGCGGAGACGGTGGACAAGTTTTCGCTCGATACGCTGCGGTCGCTCAGCAGCGGGGTGGCGAAATCCCAAGCCACAGTGATCGGCACCGAGAAGGCCGTCAACCGGTATGAGAAGGACACGCGCGTCTCCAATCTCGTTTCGAAGGCCGGACCAGCCGAGACCCAGTTTTATCGAGATTCGTATAGCGGGCTCCACTGGTACAGGCAGCCGAAGATGCAGGGTGCATCCTCCTGGAACGCCGTCCTGGAGTGGGGCGCGAAGCTGCGAACAGGCCTCCAGCAAGCCCCCAAGGAGGGGATCCAGGTGGCCGACAAGGGCGATCCCAACGGCAAGGTCGGGCAAGCGATGACCAAGCTCACCACAGAGTTGAACCGGATCGGGGTGACCGTCAGCCAGGATCCCCAGGGCAATCTCGTGCTCTCCGGCAACGTGGCTGGAGCGGACCAACGCGTGGACGCCCAAGTCGTGCAGGACGTCCATCAGGATTTGTCCAACGCGTCGCAGCAATTTTCGAAAGAGCTGGATCGCCATTTCGGGTTGGAGGAAGGGCCGAAGCCAGCCTCATCCAGCGGCGGCATGCCCACCATCTCTATGGAGGATCTGAAGGCGCTGGCCAAAGAGCCGTTGCCCCCCGCCGTCGCCGCCATTGCCGCCACCGGAGAACAAGTGGACGGCGGAGGCGATGGGGCGGCCGATATGACGGTCCGCTACGGCCATGGACCGGTGAAGGGACAGCCGCTTGGGCCGGACAACCAGCCCGTTCCGACCCAGGTGGTCAGCCGGACGTGGATGATGTTCG
>JAHFGX010000048.1 GCA_023247215.1 Candidatus Omnitrophota bacterium | reverse complement strand
CAGCGGCGGCAGCAGCGTCAGCCGGATCTCCGCGCGTGGCGCGAGCACCCAACTGTTGCGCTGCAAGAGCGCGTGCGTGCCGGTGACGGCCACCGGCACCACCGGTGCGCCGGTCTCCATCGAGAGCTTGAAGGCCCCGTTCTTGAATGCCCCGAGCTGCCCGTTGACGCTGCGCGTGCCTTCCGGAAAGAAAAAGACGCTCACCCCCCGCTCCAGCCACTCCCGGGCTTGGGCATACGCGTCCCGGATGCTGCCATGCTGCCCGCGGAACAGTTTGATGTAGCGCGCGCAGCTCATGGCCCATCCGAGGAAGGGCACGCGGAACAAGATTTCCTTGGCGACCCATTTAAATGGCTCATTGAGGCAGAAGAGCGCCATGATGTCGAAGGCGCTTTGATGGTTGGAGACGAAGATCATCGGCCCGCGGGCCGGCAAGCGGTCCCGCCCGACGACGGTGATCCGCCACGAGGGGATGCACGCGAAGATGGCTTGCCCCCAGAGCGCGCACACCCGGTGCGCCAGCTTCCGTTTGGGGTCCGCCCAGCCGGTCAGGACGGTCGAGAGCACGACCAGCAGGGAAATGACCACGGTCAAGAGGACGATGATGGCCCACAGGATGACGGAGAAGGCCGCGTCCTGCCACCGCCCTCTTGCGTTTGACATGGGCGCAGTGTACCATACTGAATCATGTGCTGGGAACGCTACATCGAGCAAGAGACACCTGCAGGACAGGCGAGCAGCCAGCCAGCCGCTGCGCCGAAACGGCCCGTGGAGGCTGAGCTGATGCGACCCCGCCTAGAGCTCCACCGTCCTTCAGAACGTCTTGCTCCGCTTGAAGTTCGCGCATCCTGACAGTCCCCGCATCACACGCAAACAGACGGTGAGATGTCCCCGGACTACGCACGGCACTACCTCTTCATCGGCCTCCTGACGCTGGTCGCCCTCGTCCTGGCCATCGCGCCGTTGCTGCTCTCCACGCTGGTCGCGCCGAAGAAGCCGGGCCGCACCAAGACCGCCTCCTATGAATGCGGCCTGGCAGCGACGGGCGATCCCTGGTCGCAGTTCCGGGTGCAGTATTACTTGTACGCCCTCTTGTTCGTCGTGTTCGACGTGGAAGTGGTGTTCCTCTATCCCTGGGCGCTGGTATGGAAGGGGCTCGGGGGCGTCGCCCTCGCTGAGGCGGTGGTCTTCCTGGCCATTCTGGCCGTCGGACTGATCTACGCGTGGAAGAAAGGGTTGCTGGAGTGGCGCTGATGGCGGTGGACGACGGGCTGAAAAGCGAGCTGCAGAAGGAAGGCGTGTATGTGACCACCTGGGACCAGCTCGTCAACTGGGGGCGGTCCAACTCCATCTGGCCGCTCCAATTCGGCCTGGCCTGCTGCGCCATCGAGATGATCGCCACGGCCGCCTCCCGGTACGACATCGCGCGGTTCGGCTCCGAGATTTTCCGCGCCTCGCCCCGCCAGGCGGACCTGATGATCGTCGCCGGCACCGTCACCAAGAAGATGACCCCGCAGGTGGTGCGGCTCTACAACCAGATGGCGGAGCCCAAGTACGTTATTTCGATGGGGGCGTGCGCGACCTCCGGCGGGCCGTTCCACAAAGGCTACAACGTGCTCAAAGGGATTGACCGGTTCATTCCGGTGGACGTCTACATCCCCGGCTGCCCGCCCACCCCGGAGGCGCTGCTGCAGGGGTTGATCACGCTGCAGGACCGGATCACCTCGAGAGCGCTCGGGCGGGAGGTGGCGGCGAAGCAGGGTGAGTACCTGGTTCCGGAGTTCGGTCCGGCCGGCTTGGTGCCGCGCTACAATCCCGACATTTGGACGCCCCCCGCCCGCCCGGCCGCGCCTGCGCAGCCTCCGGTTCCATCGGCAGGAGCTCCTGCGGCGTCCTGATGCTCCCGTCTCCGGAAGAGCTCAAGAGCGCCATTGAGCGCGGCGTGCCCGGCAGCCGCGTGACGATGGACGGCGCGCGCCTGGTGCTGGCTCCCGCCGACGTCGTCAAGGTGTGCCGCTACCTCCGGGACCATGCGGACTATGCGCTCGACTATCTCTCCAATCTCACCGTGGCTGACTATCCGCCGGACCCCGCCGGCGGCGGGGCAGGCCGGCTGCAGGTGGTCTACCACCTCTACTCGATGGCGCAGAAGCACGGGCCGGTTGAGTTGCGCGTGGACTTGCCGCGCGCCAACCCGGTGGTGGCATCGGTGACGTCCCTCTGGCGGGGTGCTGAGTTCCAGGAGCGCGAAGCCTTCGACCTGTTCGGCGTGCGCTTCGAGGGGCATCCGGATTTGCGGCGGATCCTGCTGTGGGAAGGATTCGAGGGATATCCATTGCGCAAGGATTATGTGGTTGAGGACCAGGATGCGGACTAACGTGCGCGGCTCGGGAAGCCGCCTCGCGGCACCGCTTGCTCGCCCCAGCGCGGCTCGCTGCGCTCGACGGAATTTCTCGCTCTCCTCGCTACGCTCGGAACCATGCCCGCTCGAAATTCCGACGTGCCGCTCCAACGTCTTCCGAGCCGCGCAACGTGCGTTGCTCAGTGGGCTGCTGCTGTGCTGCGCAGTCGGGGTGGGGGGGAGAGCAGGAGGGGCGGAGGAGGAGCGGAAGGAAGCGCGCGTGGTGCTCAGCGATGGGACAGCCTTCGATGTCACGGCAACGCGCGTGGCGCAAGACCAGGTCCTGCTGGTCTTGCCGCGGGCGCGCGTCGCCAGCGTGGACGGGAAGCCGCTTTCGGACTCCATTGCGGCCGGCGCGCCGGCGCCGGATTTCACCGGGGTGGACGTGGCCGGCGTATCGCATACCCTCAGCCAACTGCGCGGTCGCGTCGTGCTGATCAAGTTCTGGGCCACCTGGTGCCCGCATTGCCGGGTGGACATCCCGTTGATGAAGGATCTCTTCACCCGCTACCACGACAAGGGCGTGGAGATCCTCGCATGCAGCGTGGATCAGAACCCCGACCAGTTGAAACAGTTTGTGCGCGAGCATGAGATGAGCTATCCAGTGATTTCGGTCTATGGGCAGCCCAAGGAGCACGACCTGTCGGAGCTGCCAATTCGCTACGACATGGAAGGCGTGCCGAACTATTTCCTCATCGGCGCCGACGGCGTCATCGTGAAGCGGCTGTCCGGCTCCCTGGTCGAGGCGCACTACGACATTGAGCAGGACGTGAACAAGCTGCTGGCCGCTCGATGACCGACACGCTGAAGACCGACCTGATGGAGATCAACCTGGGGCCGCAGCATCCCTCGACCCATGGGGTGTTCCAGATGGCGGTCCAGTTGGATGGCGAAACGATCGTGAGCCTGAAGCCGGTCCTCGGCTATCTCCACCGCAACCACGAGCAGATCTGCGAAGACGTCAGCTACATCGGCTGTTTCCCGTACACCGACCGGTTGGATTACTTCTGCGCCATGACCAACAACTTGGGGCTGGCGGTGGCCATTGAACAGCTCGGCGGCATCGAGGTGCCGGAGCGGGCGCAGTACCTGCGCGTCATCCTCGCGGAGCTCACGCGCCTGGTCAATCACACGTCGGTGACCGGCTTCCTGCTCAATGACATGGGCGCGTTCGGCACGCCGCTGCTGTACGCGTTCCGGGAGCGGGAAAAAATCCTCGACCTGTTCGAGATGGCCTCCGGCTCGCGGATGATGTGCAACTACATCCGGCCCGGCGGGGTGCGCGAGGACGTGCCGGAAGGATTCCTGGACCGGGTGCGCGGGATCACGGCCGCCTACCCGCGGTTCCTTGATGAAATGGAAACCTTGCTGACCGAGAACGAGATCATCCGCCAGCGCACGCAGGGCGTGGGCGTCCTGCCCAGGGAGCTGGCCGTCAGCGCCAGCGTCACCGGCCCGATGCTGCGCGCCTCCGGCGTGGATTACGACCTGCGCAAGGTGGACGGCTACGCCGCCTACCCGCGCATGCGCTTCAAGGTGCCGCTTGGCCTGGCCGGCGACGTCTACGACCGCTACTACGTCCGCGTGCTGGAGATGCGCGAAAGCCTCAAGATCCTCGAGCAGGCGCTGAAGGAGATTCCCGCGAGCGGGCCGGCGCTCAGCGCGAAGGGTCAACAGATTGGCAGATCGCCGCGCACGTTCCGCCCGCCCAAGGGCGATGCCTACGGGCGGATCGAGTCGCCGAAGGGGGAGCTCGGCTTCTACCTAGTCAGCGACGGCAGCCCGCAGCCGTACCGCTACCACGTCCGTGCGCCCAGCTTCATCAACCTGACCGTGCTGGAAGACATGTGCCGGGGGCAGAAAGTGGCGGATGCCATCATCATCCTCGGCTCGGTGGACATCGTGATGGGCGAGGTGGACCGCTGATGATCGGGTGGGGCGTGCTCAAGGGCATGGGGGTGACGCTGCGGCAGTTCGTCGGGACCTATCCCGCCGGCCGGCGCCTGCTGAAGGCGCTGCGGCTGCCGGAAGGGGACGGGATCTTCACCATCTCCTACCCGGAAACCAAGCAGCAGCACGCGGAGCGGTTCCGGTATTTCCCGTTTTTGGTGTACGACGCCACACCGGACAACCTGCGCTGCGTGGCCTGCAAGATTTGCGAGCAGGAGTGTCCGCCGCAGTGCATCTACATCACCATGGCCAAGGACGAGCAGAACCGGCCGCTCAAGACGAACGGCCGCACGTTCCCGGCGCAGTTTGACATTGACGTGGCCATCTGCATGTCCTGCCGCATCTGCGTGGATGTCTGCCCCTTCGAGGCCATCGAGATGGACAACCGGCACGAGATCTCTACACATGGCCGCGGCCCGGAGCTGATGTTCGACAAATCGGCCTTGCTCCGGAGCGCGGACTATTTCCAGCAGATCAAGCCGACGGAAGCTGCGACGGTGAATGCCCGCTTGGCGGCCAAGGCCGCCAAAGCGCAACCGCCGAAGCCCGCGGCTCCCACGCCCCCAGCAGCGTCGGCCTCCGACACCGGCGGCGCGTCAGGCACAACCACTCCCCCGCCGCCTCATGCTTGATCAACTCTTCGTGAACGCCTGCCGCAGCCTGTTGGACCTGACGGGCCGCTTCGTGCCCGCCGGGCTGAATGCGTGGGTGGAGCTGCTGCTGCCCATCGCCGCCATTGCCGCGCTGGCCCCGGCGGTGATGATGTACCTCACGTGGCTGGAGCGCAAGATCATCGCCCGCATGCAAAACCGCCTGGGCCCCAACCGCGTGGGACTCTTCGGCCTGGGCCAACCGCTGGCGGACGGGCTGAAAATGTTGATCAAGGAAGACATCGTGCCGGCCGGGGCGGACCAGCTGCTCCACACCGTGGCCCCGGTGACCGCCTTATTGCCGGCGATCCTCCTCTTCGCGGTGCTGCCCATCGGCCGGAACATGGTGGCGGTGGACCTGAACGTGGGCCTGCTGTACGTGCTCGCCGTTGGGTCCATCAGCTCGCTGGCGGTCTTCATGGGCGGCTGGGCGTCGCGCAATAAGTTCTCGGTGCTGGGCGCGATGCGCGCCGTCGCCCAGATCGTCTCGTACGAGGTGCCCTCGGTCCTGTCGGTGGTCGTCATCATCATGGTCACCGGCAGCCTCTCGCTGGTCGCGATCGTTAACGCGCAGGCGGGCTGGTGGTTCGTGGCCACCCCGTGGGGCAGCGTCGCCGCGCTCATGTTTTTCCTCAGCGGGGTCGCCGAGGTCAACCGCACGCCCTTCGACATGCCCGAGGCGGAATCGG
>JAHFGX010000032.1:14599-21551 GCA_023247215.1 Candidatus Omnitrophota bacterium | reverse complement strand
CCGAAGCGCGGGCCGAACCCTTCCGCCCACTCGAAGTTGTCCAGCAGCGACCAATAGAGATAGCCGATCACCGGCACGCCTTCCTGCAGCGCCCGCGCCACCCAGGCCAGGTGGTTCAGGATGAAGCGCTCCCGCTGCGGATCGTCCACCGGGCAGATGCCGTTCTCCGTCACCAGCACCGGCACGCCCCACGGCTTGGCCCACCCCAAGATCTGCGCGATCCCCGGCGGATACACATCCCACTGCAATCCGCTGCGCTCCGTGACTTCCGCGTGGTGCAGCGCGTAACAGCGCGCCCCGAACCATCCGCCGGCCCCCAAGAGCCGTGAGCGCATCCACAGCCGGCTGTAGTAGTTCAACCCGATGAAGTCCAGCGTCTGCCGGGCTTCCGGGATGGCGAGGGGGCGCTGGCCTGGCACGCGCAGCACGCCGCCGACCAGCGTCTCGATGAACCGGTGATTGTAGGCCTGCTCGGTCCACTGCGCGATGAGCCGGTCCGGCGGCCACCAGCGGCGGCATGGCAAAAAGGGCGCCACATGGTTGGCCAGGCTTACCTGCACCGGCCAGCCGTGCTGGCGCGACACCTCGTGGATGACGCGATACGCGGCGGCGTGCGCGCGGATCAAGTGCTCCCGCACCGTGGACATCAATCGGATGTCGCGCGCGCCGGGCGGGCCGGTCCCCTCCAGGTAGTGCATCACCGCGTAGACCATCGGCTCGTTGATGGTGAGCCAGTAGCGCACCTGGTCGCCCAGCGCCTCCGCCATGCGGCGCGTGTAGCGCGCGAACCGGTCCACGACGACGGGGTTGGTCCACCCGCCCTTGGCGGCAAGCCATTGGGGATTGGCGAAGTGGTGCAGCGTCACGATGGGCTCCATTCCCAACCGCCGCAGCTCAAGCACCATGTCGCGGTAATGCTGGATGGCCGCCTCATCCCACACGCCTTCCGCCGGCTCGATGCGGCTCCACTCGACGGAGAACCGGTGCGCGTTGTGATGCAGCGATTTCGCGAGCGCGAAATCGTCGCGGAACCGCTGGTACTGCTCGCACGCGGCGCCGGAGGACTCCTTCACGCGGCCGGCCTGCTCCCACGCCCACCAGTCGTTGTTGGTGTTGTGCCCTTCGACTTGATGGGAGGAGGTCGCCGATCCCCAGAGGAAGCCGTGCGGAAAGACGAACTCGGTCATGCGGGGGAATGCAGCGTCGTCACAATGCGGCGGACCATGACGGGATGCGCTAGGATGGTGCCGGGCCCGGTGAAATTCGCCTGGCCGTTGCAGTCCGTCATGAGCCGACCGGTGGCATGCGCCAGCGCCGCCAGCGGCGCCATGTCCCACACCTTGACCCCGTAATCCAGCACGGCGTCGGCTCCGCCGCGGAACAACCACAGGTAGCCGGCGCAGTCGCCGTAGGCGCGCTCGAGGAAACAGCGCTGGACGACCCGCTGAAACCCGGCGCGATAGCGCGTCGGCGCCCACCAGCCGCTGCCGCCGTGGAAGATGACCGCGCGCGCCAATGGCGGCGGCGCGGGCGCGCGCCGAAGCCGCACCCGCCGGCCCTCGCAGCGCTCGTATGCGGCCACGCCGGGCCCTGCGCCGAGGAACGCATCCAGCGCGGGATAATCGCACGCCCCGAGGACCGGCCTGCCCTCCTGCACCCACGCCACCAGCATGCCCCAGGTGGGCAGGCCGCGCGAGAAGGCGCGCGTGCCGTCAATGGGATCAATGGTCCAATAGGAGCGGGGGGCCTCCTGGGCCGGCGACCCAAACTCTTCCCCGATGATGGCCTCGCCGGGAAACGCGCGCGCGATGGCGCGGCGGAGGCGCTCCTCGATGATGCGGTCCGCCATCGTCACGGGAGAGCGGTCCGGCTTGAGCTCGACGCGCCCGGGGCGGGCAAAATAGCGCAGCGCGATGCGGCGGCACTCCCGCAGCGCGGATTCGACCCAGGCGAGGCGGGTGTCGCGCGAAGAACGGATCAGCGAGCCGCCTGTTGGGATCGGATGAGATTCAAGGCGGACCCAGCTTGGAACCAGCGGATCTGGTCCGCGGTCAGCGAGTGGGCCAGCGTCACCGTCGCCGTGGAGCCGTCCGCGCGCGTCACGCGCATCGTCAGCGGCCGGCCCGGGGCGAGCGCCTTGAGGTTGAGGAGACTGACGCGGTCGTCGGCGCGCAGCAGATCATAGTCCGCCGGCGTGACGAAGGTCAGCGGCAGGATGCCCTGCTTCTTGAGGTTCGTCTCGTGCAGCCGGGCGAAGCTTTTGACGATGACCGCCTTGCACCCCAGGAAGCGGGGGGACATGGCGGCGTGCTCGCGGCTCGAGCCCTCGCCGTAGTTCACCTCGCCCACCGCCACCCACCCCAGCCCTTCCTTCAGGTAGTGGCGCGCGATCTGCGCCAGGGGCTTGACCTGCCCGTCCAACTGGTCCATGCCGGTGCCGGGCTTGTCGGTGAAGGCATTCTCCGCGCCGAGGAACATGTTGTCGCTGATCTTGTCCAAGTGGCCGCGGTAGCGGAGCCACGCGCCGGCCGGCGAGATGTGGTCGGTGGTGCACTGCCCTTTGGCCTTGAGGAGGATCGGCAGCCGCTCGAGGTCGCGGCCGTCCCACGGCGCAAACGGTTCCAACGCCTGCAGCCGTTCGCTGCCCTCTTGGATGACGACTGGCACCCGCGCCCGCTCCGCCGACGGCAGCGGCGGCAGGAAGCCGGCTTCGCCCGCAGCGAACCCGCGCGGCGGCAACTCCGGCGCTTCCGGCGGCTGCAGGCGCACGGCGCGCCCATCCGGTCCGGGAATGGAATCGGTCAGCGGGTTGAAGCGCAGATCGCCGGTCAGCGCGATGGCCGTCACGATCTCCGGGCTGCCCATGAACGCCAAGGTTTCCGCGGTGCCGTCGTTGCGGCGCGGGAAGTTGCGGTTGAAGGAGGTGAGGATGGAGTTCACCTCGCCGGGCTTGATGTCCTCCCGCTTCCACTGGCCGATGCAGGGGCCGCACGCGTTCGCCAGCACGGAGCCGCCGATCGCTTCCAGCGCCGCCATCTGTCCGTCGCGCTGGATGGTGTGGTAAATCTGGTCGGAGCCGGGCGTGATCAGGAAGTAGCACTTGGCCTTCAACCCTTCGCGCTTGGCCTGCTCCGCCACCTGGGCGGCGCGCCCGATGTCCTCATACGAGGAGTTGGTGCAGCTGCCGATGAGGGCCACGCGGATCTGCGCCGGCCAGCCGCCGCGCGCCAGGTCCGCGGCCATCCGCGAAATCGGGCGCGCCGCGTCGGGGGATTTCGGTCCCACGATGTGGGGCTCCAGCGTGGACAAATCAATCTCGATCACCTCGTCGAAATAGGCCTTTGGATCCTGCTCGACTTCCGGATCGGCCGCGAGGGCGGCGCGGATCCGCTCGGCCCGGTCGGCAACCTCGGCGCGGCCGGTGGCGCGCAGGTAGGTGCTCATGCGCTCATCGAACGGAAAGACCGACGTCGTCGCGCCCACCTCGGCGCCCATGTTGGTGATGGTGCCTTTGCCGGTGGCGCTGATGGAGCGGGTCCCGGGGCCGAAATACTCGATGATCTTGTTGGTGCCGCCCTTGGTCGTCAGGAGGCCGCAGACTTTGAGGATCACGTCCTTGGACGAAGTCCAGCCGCTCAGGCGGCCGCGCAAGTGCACGCCGATGAGCTTGGGGCACTTCACCTCCCACGGCAGGCCGGCCATCACGTCGGCGGCTTCGGACCCGCCCACGCCGACGGCCAGCATCCCCAGCCCGCCGCCGTTGGGGGTGTGGGAGTCCGTGCCGATCAACAACCCGCCCGGGAAAGCGTATTGCTCCAAGAAGACCTGGTGGATAATGCCCGCTCCTGGCTGCCAGAATCCCAGGCCGTAGCGCTGAGAAGAGGAGCGGAGAAACTCGTACACTTCCCGGTTCGCCTCGAGCGCGGCGCGCATGTCTTCCGACGCGCCCACGCGAGCCTGGATCAGGTGATCGCAGTGCACCGTCGTGGGGACGGCCGTTTGGTCCCGGCCGGCCAGCATGAACTGCAGGATCGCCATTTGGGCCGTGGCATCCTGCATGGCCACCCGGTCCGGATAGAGGGTCAGGTAGCTCGTACCGCGCGTGAACTCCTGCGCGGCGGGATCGGCCGCATGCGCGACTAGCAGCTTTTCGGACATCGTCACGGGGCGTCCCAACCGCTTGCGCAGCGCCGCCGCCGCCTCCGGCAGGCGGGCGTAAAGCTGGTCAATCCGTTGCAGGTCTTCGCGCGTTACCATCAGGGCATTCTAACACAAGGGCTTGACAAGACAAAATAGCTTTGCTAGTGTGAGACATTGTTTATCGCTCAAGTTCAACTGGAACTTGAATGTTTGAGGCCACTTACGAGTGAACGTGACGACCTCCCGATACAGGATCCAGGGAGGAGCAGGTCAGATTGGTCGTAGGGAGAACCGCGGGGCAACCTGAACGGTTGCTGTGCGGTTTTTTTGTGTGTCGTAACACCGGAGGAGTGTCGCATGGCAAAGGGAGCAGTCAAGTGGTTCAGCGATCAAAAGGGGTATGGCTTCATCACCCCGGAAGACGGTTCGAAGGACGTCTTCGTCCACCATTCCGCCATCGAAGGTGAAGGGTTTAAATCGCTTAAAGAAGGCCAGCAGGTGGAATTTGAGATTACCCAAGGCCCCAAGGGTCCTCAGGCCTCGAAAGTCACCAAGCTGTAATCACGCGGTGACCGATCTGCACGCAGCCCCGCGGCCGAATGGCCACGGGGCTGTTGTGTTATTCGGGAGCGTGGTAGAGTAATTCCTATGGAACGCCGGCGCGCGCGACACTGGCTGATCAGCGCGTTCGTGGTGTGCTGGATCGCGCTCTTCCATTACGAAACCCTGCGGCTGAGTTACCTCAGCCCCTTGCTCGGCCGCGAGCTGCCCAAGACCAAGTTCCTCTATCCGCCGGCCGGCTGGATCATGTTCTTCAATGTGGACCCGGCGTACGGCATGGCCGAGGTGTACACCCTGCGGCACGGCCAGCCGGAGCTCCTGGACCCGCACGACATCTTCCGCACCCGCTTCATCGGGTACGACAATATCCGGCGCAACGTGCTGATCAGCGTGCTCCCCCGGCAGGTCGCGCCGCAGTTCTGCGCCTACCTGCACCGCCGGTTCCCGGACGCCGAGGAATTCGCCGTGGTCTACCGCGTGTATCCGGACGTGGCCGCCGCGCCGGAGGACAGCCGCTACCAGGTCCAGTACCGATGCCAATGAATCTGCCTGGCCTGCAGCGAGTTCGGGCGTGGTGGCACCGGGCGTTCCTGGAGGAGCGGCCCTCGGTCAGCCTGAGCTTGTTCCGCATTGCGGTCGCCTTCACCGTCGGCTGCCACATGATCCCGTCGTTTCTCCAGCTTGAGGACAACTACCTCTCCACCGCGTTCAAAGAGCAGAACCCCTCGTTCTTTCCGCTGTGGACGCTGCGCTGGGTGGCGCAGAGCCCGAACTGGCTGGTGCGATGGTTCGTGTGCCTCTTCGGCGCCTCGTGGGCCGGCTTCCTCCTGGGGCTGCAGACCCAGGCGAGCTGCCTGCTGATGACGCTGGCCTGCTACTACTTCTACGCGCTGAACTCGCTGCACATCGGCACGCTGTCCTTCGACATCCTGCTGGTGACGCTGTCGTTGATCTGGGTTACGGGATATCCGGGGGACAGCTTCTCGCTGGACAGCCTCCGCCGGGGCGATCCGTTTCCCTACCGTCGCGCGCGGCCGTTCTTCGTCCAGCGGCTGCTGCAATTGCAGATCGCCTGGACCTTCTGGTACACCGCCCTGAGCAAGATGACGGCCGGGGGCAATTGGCTGACCGCCAACCCGTACTTCTATCTCATGCGCTACCCGCCGCTCGGCGTCGTGCGCGACTTCCCGTTCCGCGCCGTGCTCGCCCAGCATCCGGCCTGGTGCCACGCCCTGGGGCTGGGCATCATCGCCAGCGAGCTCACGCTGCCGTGGCTGCTGTTCATCCGCAAGACGCGCCCGCTCGGCTTGGCGCTGGGATTCGTGTTCCACGTCCTGCTGCTCGTCACCCTCCACGTGCCGACGATTTTCTTCTTCCTCTTCCCGGCGCAGCTGCTGCTGTTCATCGAGCCGGAGCGGGTCGTCGGCTGGATTGAGGCGAGGCGCGCGTCCCGCCAGGTGCGCGGGACCCCCCGACCGGTGCTGCTCTATGACGGGCGATGCGGATTCTGCGCGGCCAGCGTCGAGCGGCTCTCCGCGCTGGACCCGCTCGGGGCGATTGAGATGGTGGATTTCCACACCGTGCCGAACCTCAGCGCGCTGCACCCGGAGCTGACGCCGGAACGCTGCCATAGCCGGATGCAACTGGTGGAGCCACACGGGCGACTCTCGGAGGGATTTTTCAGCGCGCGGCGAATCAGCCTACGGCTGCCGCTGCTGTGGCCCCTCATCCCCTTCCTCTACTTACCCGGGGCCGGGTGGATCGGACAGCGGATCTACGACTGGGTGGCCCGCCGGCGGTTTCTCTTCCACCGCAGCGGGGCGTGTCAGACCAATCAATGCGGGCTGACGGGAGGGACGCCCTCGGACTCGCCGAAGGCCTGATCGTGAAAGACAGATAACTGGGCTTGCCGCCAGGCGTCCGGGTCCAGGCCGGCTTTCTGGTGGGCGAGCTCGCGCAAAAACTCCACGCGCGTCCAGCCGGTTTCCTGCCACACCTGCGGGAGAAACACCCCGCCGGCGGCCCCGGATTGCAACACGACCCCGTCCCGTCCCGCCACAATCTCCTGCGGTTCCGTGATCGGCCGCAGCGAGCTGAGCACGGACACCTCGATCGTCACGTCCGGCAGCTCGGACGCGGTCAGCGGCGGAAACCGGCTGTCGTGCAGGGCGGCATCCAGCGCCACCGTCGGCAGCAATTGAGCAAGCGGGGTGGCGGTATTTTCAATCCGGCCGATGCAGCCCCGCAGCTC
>JAHFGX010000032.1:0-14499 GCA_023247215.1 Candidatus Omnitrophota bacterium | reverse complement strand
CGGACGCGGTCAGCGGCGGAAACCGGCTGTCGTGCAGGGCGGCATCCAGCGCCACCGTCGGCAGCAATTGAGCAAGCGGGGTGGCGGTATTTTCAATCCGGCCGATGCAGCCCCGCAGCTCTCCGCTTCGGCGGCGCAGCGTCACAAAGAGCCCGGACGCGCGTTGCAGCTCCGGCCGCCCCAGCAGACCGTCCGCGGCCGCCCCGGGAGACTGGCCGGCGAAGTGGCGCGCCAGCGCCGTGCGGGCCGCCTGCACCATCGCCTGCCCGGCTTCCGCTGAGATCGGGACCTCCCCCGACGCCTCAGCGGGGCGGTCAAACATGCCAATCGCGGCATAGCCCACCACGCGGCTCTTCTCCCCCGTCGTATCGCCGGAGTTGGCGTAGCGCAGCAACCGCCGCTCGAGATACCCCAAGCGAACCGCCAGCTCAGCGCCGGCCAGGATGGGGCCGCGCCCGCACGCCCCCAGGTGCCCAGCGGCAAACAGCCGGTGCAGCGCCTGCGGCGTCTCGAACAGCGCGGCGGTCACGGTCACCTCGTCCCGGCGAACCGCATCGTCGTACGGGTAGTAGTGGGACAAGTCCGTGCTGAACACGTACAGGTAATGTCCCTGCCGGTCCAGCGCGGCCAGCGCCGACGCCAGTGCCTGGGCGTCCGCTGGTTCGGCGCCGCCCATCACCACCGGCACGACGCGCAGGTCGGGCACGGCGACCTGCAAAAATGGCAGCATCACTTCCATGGAATGCTCGCCGCCGGCGTGCGCCTCCTCGACGTGCCCCAGGCCGGGCTGGCGGCGCAGAAAACCGGCGGCGCGTTCCTCGACGGGAATGAGGCCGAATGGCGTCTGGTAGGCCGGCCGGTCCTCGACGGAGCTGCCGGGAAACTGCTGGCGGTGGGTGAACCCGATGATCACCACGGCGTCGTAGCGCTGCCCTTGCACCTGGCGGAAGCCGACGGCGGCCACCGGGCCGGAATATTCGTAGCCGGCATGCGGCAGCAGCAGCATGCGGGGAGGCGCAGCGGCGTGATCAGGCGCCGGGGCGTTGGCGAGGAAGCGCTCGATCGTCGCGCGCAGCTCCTGCGGATCAGCCGGATAAAACGAACCCGCGACCTGCGCCGCGCGTGCTTCGCCGGCGGCGGCTGGCGGCTCCGCCCAGGCCGCCTTCCCTCCCGCCAAGACGACGAGCAACACGAACACCAGACGGGAGGAAGGGGCGCGTCTCATGCCGCTCGGACTCCGTAGACACGCAATGGGTGCGCGGGGGCGGGCCGGATCGTCAGCCGGTCGCCGTATTGCAGCGGGAGGCGCGCGTGGGGCCCATCAATGCAGGCCAAGCCGCGCCGCATCATCCAGACCACCTCCACCGCGGACCGCGCGGAGAGCACGCCGCCGGTCAGATGATACCGGGCCAAGCGCCCTTCGTAGAGCTCGCGGGAACGGTATTGGAACCGGCTTGAGGTCCACGGCAGCTGCCGCCCGCCCGCCGCGGCAATGGCGCTGCTGGACCCGGCCGCGGTGGCAATCCAGATGCCGGAGCTTTTCTGCGCTTCCCGGCTCGATCCCACGCGGAGATGGTACCGGCTCATGGTCGCCGGATCATCGTGGGCCACCAGCACGTCGTTGACCACCAGCGGCAGGCAGGCGCGCCCGTTGAGCCGCACCTGCAGCCGCGGCAACGCCAACAGCGGTGTCCGGCCTTCCCGCGCCTGGATGAAGATCGGCTCAAACGTTTCCCGGGTCGCCGCGCAAAAGACCGCCTCGCTGCGCCTGGGGTCGGAATTCACTCCCAGGATCGGGGTTCGATCCACCACGTGCGCCGCGTGGAGAAAGGTGCCGTCCCCGCCGACGGAGACAATGAGGTTGGACCGGGCCGCGGTGCGCAGGTCCACCCGGTAGACCAGCGTGTGCGCCACCCCGGCGCGAGCCAAGGCGGAGATGACCGCCGCCAGTGTGTGCTGGTGGATGGCATGCGCCTCCCGTAGGTCGCGCAGGCGAGCGGGCTGGTGGCGCGCCAGCCGGACCATCCGCGGGTCGCGCCGCTCCACCACGTACAGCTGGTAGGCGCTTTTCTTGTAGACGACTAATACACGGAACTGTTTGCGGGGCATGGGTAGAGTCCCTCAGTCTAGCGCATCTCCCTACCTCTGGCAATGCATCCAGGCCGTCACATTCCCTCTTGACGAGCATCGGTTTTGGCGTTATTATCGTGAATTGACTGCGCCACAAGCGCAGGGATTAAGCAGTGCATGTCGAAAGAAGAAGCTATAGAAGCCGCAGGCAAGATTCTTGAACGCCTCCGCAACTCCCGCTTCCGCGTCGAGCTTGAGGGTGGACACAAAGTCTTTGCCTGCCTCTCGGGTAAGATGCGCCACCATTCGATCCGCATCCTGGAAGGTGATGCCGTCAAACTCTTGCTTTCTCCTTACGATCTGACACAGGGTCGGATCGTGTATCGGGTGAAGTAGGTGCAACAGAAAGGGTTGTCGTAGGAATGGCAAAAGGCACGGTCAAGTGGTTTAACGATCAAAAGGGCTACGGATTCATCACCCCGGAAGATGGCTCGAAGGACGTCTTCGTCCACTTCTCCGCCGTCCAGGGCGACGGGTTCAAGTCGCTCCGCGAAGGGCAGGCGGTGGAGTTCGCCATCAGCCAGGGCCCGAAAGGTCCGCAGGCGACGAACGTCACGCCAGCCGCGTAAGCGTTCCGACCCTAACAGCAACGGCCGGCCTCGTGTGAGGCCGGCCGTTCTGTTTTCAGGATTAAAATCTCACTTGCACGCCTGCCAGGACTGAGCGTTCCTCAGCCGTCTTTTGCAGCCGCACGAAGAGCGACGCGTTGGACTTCGCCGCCAGCGCCCGCGTAAACAGGACCGTCGCTCCCCACGGCTCCCCGCGCGCATCCTGGAGGGTCACGCTCACCTGATCGCGGTCGCTGAGGCGCCAGGCGCCTTCAAGCCGCAGCCCCTGGACTCGGCCGCGGGCATAGGGGATCTCAAAGGACACGGCCGCACCCCGCCCGATCTTCCACGCGCCCAGCAGCGCCACTCGGCGGACGTTCGTTTCGCTTCGGGTCAGGCCAAGGCCCACCTGATAGACCACGCGGCCGTCCTTGGCGATCAGCGAGGGGCTCTGCAGCTTCGCCGTAAACGAGAACGCGGAGGTGTCGGAGCCTTCCACGCGGTAGATCAGCCGCCGGCTCTCGCTCAAATCCCAATGGCCGTCAAACACCAGCGTCTGCTCTTCCCACGCCCGCCGCGGCCGGTCGTAGCGCCGATAGCGGTACAACAGCTCGTGCGCCCGGCCCACTTCCCATCCGCTCTGGAAGGTCAGCCGGTCCGGCGGCCCATCGGCATGATCAACCAGAAATGTTAGGCGGTTGCGCGCGTCCGCGTCCCACGCGCCGGAGAGCGTCAGCTCCTGCCGTTCCGGTTCGCCTTCCCCGCCCTCGCGCCGCTGCACGGCGAACACCAATGCCTTCGCCTCGGCGCGAACGAGCGCGCCTTTGAACAACAGTGTCGAGCGCGCGGATGGATCGGCTTGTTCGTTGAGGGTGAGGGACAGGTCGTGATTGCGGGTGAGCTTCCAGCGGCCTTCAAGGATCAGCGTGCGGGGCAGATCGCCGGCCGGCGGGGTGGCGAACTGATACTGCAGGCGGTTCTGCCGATCGGTGGTGACGGTGCCCTCGAGAACGCGCGTGGGGCGCAGCGCGTCGGCCGGATCGCGGATAACGAGCCGGCTGGCGCGATCAAATTCGTAGCGGAGCTTGGCTGAGGATGGCATCAACGAACACATGACGCGGCAGGCGACGCCGCGTCAGCGACAACACGCGATCCCGAGTGCCGTACTGCAAGAAACTGGATGGGAGCTCCACCCATAATTCATTGACCATTGATACCCTGTAAATGCCCCTATTGCAGTTCCAAAACCAGAGCAGTCATAATTCGTTCCTGCAATCTGCCCAAGTCCCCCGATCACCCAACCGGTGGCGATTTGCACACCAGCCCGTGCGAGTTCGTGGACGTCGCACATGTGCGACCCGGAATACTGCGCCGCACATTTCGCGTGACCGCCTACGTATCCACCAACCGTCTGTCCGTCGTAGGTCGCTGATGTCGTGCCCACATACGTGGGAGCCTCATTGACTGCCGCCTGCCAGGTTCCCACGCCTGCGGCATTGGCGGTGAGGACATGCCCCGGCGTCGCGCTGGTGCCGAGCTGCAGACCGTCCATGCGGACCGTGCCCACCACGCGCAGTTTAAAGCCGCCCGGGTCGGTCGTGCCGATGCCGACATCGCCGACGCTGTTGACCACGACCGGGCTGAGCTCCGAGCCGGTGGTGGTGTTATCAATCCGGAGGGTGGTGTTGACGCCAGTGCCGAGCACGTACAGGCGGGGCGGCAGCCCCGAGCCCGGCGCGCCGGTGATGGGGCTGGTGGTGCCAATCGCCACATCCCCGCTGGT
This sequence comes from Candidatus Omnitrophota bacterium, assembly GCA_023247215.1. GTDB lineage: Bacteria > Omnitrophota > Gorgyraeia > Aquiviventales > Aquiviventaceae > JACPRA01. Next base: position 10,038 of record JAHFGX010000032.1, on the reverse strand, counting down.
GCGCAGCTCGTTGTACATCCCGCGCGGGGAGGGATAGTAGGTGGTCAGCGTGAGGTCTTCGGCGAGGGCGTAGAGGGCGGTGCCGAGGAGAATCAGACAAACCAACCACCACGTTAGACGCATACAGCCCCCATGTTGGAATCTCTCATCGTACAAATGCGCGTCGTGATGTGTCAAGTGCCTCGACGCAAGAGCTCCACCACCGCGCCGTAGACTTCGTCCACGCTCAGCTCGCTCAGGCAGCGGAACTGGATCACGCAGCGATGAGCCAGGCAGATCTTGCAGCCCACCTCCTTGTGAAGGACGACATGCCCCTGCCCCACCGGCCCCCAGCGCCGCGGGCTGAGGCCCCGCTCGTTGCGGCCGAAGATGGCGACGACGGGCGTCCCCACCGCCGCGGCGATATGCACGGGACCGGAATCATTGGAGAGCAGCACCGCCGCGCGTTTGAGGACCCAGGCCAATTCCCCCACCGAGAGCCGCCCGGCAAGGTTGAGGGGGGCAGTCCGCATCGCTCGGCGCACGGCGTCGGCATGCTCGACATCCGCCGGGCCGGCCACGAGCACCACCTGCACGCCCTGCTCCGATGCCAGCCGATCCGCCACTACGGCAAACCGCTCCGGCGCCCATCGCTTGGACCGGCAGCTCGCCGAGGGATGCAGGGCGACGATCTGCCGCGAGGCGCCGGCCCCGGCCTGAGCCAGATGCTGCTCGGCGCGGACCTGCGCGGCTGAGGAGAGTGCGATCACCGGCGCCGGCGGAGCCGGCTCAATCCCCAGCACCCGCAGGAGCTCCAGGCTGTATTCCGCCTCATGGCGATCCCCCTCCTGCTTGCGATGCGGAACGCGATGGGTCAGCAGCCAGGCGGTCTTGCGCGCGTAGCCGACGCGCATGGGGATTCCGGCCAGCCACGGGATCCAGTGCGAGCGGTTGCTTGGATGGAGGATCAACGCCGCGTCAAACCGGTCCGCGCGCAACCGCCTGGCAAACCCGATCGTCGCCGCCACGCTGTGTTCCCGGCCGTCCCGGTCATACAGGAGGACGGCATCTAAATCCGGATGGCCCTCGACCAGCTCCCGGCATTCCGGCCGGACCATCATGGCCAGAAAGGCCGTGGGGAACGCCTGCCGGAGCTGACGCACGACCGGGGTCGAGAGCACCACGTCTCCGATCCGATCCAGCCGGATGACCAGGATCCGTTGAGGCGTTCTCGATGTCGTCATGGCTCAGAGCGCGCCCCCGGCTGCATGAGGGACTTCGCGGCGTCCACGACCTCGTCCGCGTGGATGAAGCGCATGCACTCATGATGGAACCGGCACAGCGCCTGCTCGCACGGCGCGCAGAACAAGCGCCGGTGGATGACGCGGCTGCGCGGAGACGTCGGGCCGTATTTTCTTGAGTCAGTGGGGCCGAACAGCGCGACGACCGGCGCGCCCACCGCGCCGGCCAGATGCAGCGAGGCTGAATCGTTGGTGATGACGAGGCTGGCGCGTTGCATCAGCGCCGCCAATTGCGGCAAGGTCGTGGAACCGACGGCGGAGTGCGCCCGGCGCCGCATCGCTCCCATCACCTCCTCGACAATCGGCGCTTCATCCGGCTCGCCGGTCAGGATCACTTCCACCCCCGTCTCTTGGATCAGGCGGTCAGCCAGCGCCGCGAAGCGGTCGCTGTACCAGCGTTTGGTATGGCTGCGCGCGCCCGGACAGATGACGACCAGCCGCGCGCCGTTCAACCCACGGTGCTGAAGCATCCGGTCCACCGACGCGGCGTCTTCCGGCGCAATCCAGATGGGCGGTCCCTCCGGCGGCGGAGGCAGGGCGCGTCCCGACTGGCTGCGCAGCCTCCAGAGATGCCGGTCGCGCCTGTGGGACAGGCCTGCCGGCATCGGCTGGAGATATCGCCAGAGGCGCCACGGCTTCCAGGCCACGGGCAGCAGGGTCTGCCGCAGGTCAATGAGCAGATCCGGCGCGTATCCCCACAGCCACCAGAGGAGCTTCAGGCGGCGCCACCTTTTCCCTCCCTCGTCCATCGTCAGAAGCGTGGTCACGCGGGGATCGCGGGCAAACAGCCCGCGGGCGCGCTCGCCGACCACCAGCGCCAACTGCGCGACGGGATACGCGGCGTGGAGCACGGCGATGACCGGCGACATCAGCACGGCGTCGCCGACGTTGGAGAGGCCGATCACGAGGATCCGCTTCGGGGCGCTCATGCGGCCGCCGCGCGCTGGAGCAGGTCGCGCGCGGCGCGCGCCACCTCCTCGACGGTGATGGAGCGCATGCCGGGAAAGCCGGGGTGATCCGGCTGAGAACACGGCACGATGGGGCAGCAGCCGGGGTGATGAATCACCCGCGTCACGGCGGGATCGCCGTACGGGCCGGTCAGCACCGGCGAGGTGGGGCCGTACAGCGCCACGACCGGCCGCCGGAGCGCCACAGCCAGGTGCAGCGCCCCCGTGTCGTTGGAGACGACCAGGCGCGCGCGCTCGAGCACCGCCGCCAATTGCCGGATCGCGGTGCGGCCCACCAAGAGCGCAGGGACGTCCGGGACCATCCGCGCCAGGATCGCATCGGCCAGCGGCTGGTCCGCAGCCGCGCCGGTCACCAGGACCGGCATCCCGTCGCGCATCAGGTCCGCGGCCAACTCCGCGAATGATTCGGCCGGCCAGCGCTTGTGCGCCCAGTTGGCGCCGGGATGTAAGACGATAAACGGTTGCTGGCGCTCCCCGATCCCGGCATCGCGAAGCAACTGCGCGGCCTGCGCGTGCTCCTCCGGGCTGGGAGCGTATTCGCACGCCAGACGGGGGGGCGCGCCGCCGCCGAGCGGCCGCAGCAATTCCAGGTACTCCTCCGCTTTGTGGCGAGGAGCCGGCGGGCGCGGCACCCGGTGCGTCAACAGCCAGCCGCTCTTGGCATTGGCGAATCCGATGCGCCGCGGCACGCCGGCACACGCGACGAGCGCGGTCCGGGTGAGGCTGCGGCGCAAGATCACCGCCGTGTCGTAGCGGCGCGCGCGGATCTGCGCGGCCGTTCGCCACGCCGCCCGCCATCCGCGATGCGAGGCGGTCTCATCATAGAGGAGAAATTCGCGGAGGCCGGGATGGCGCGCCAGCATGGCCTCCGCTCTCGCCGGCCCCAGCGCGCTGATCGAGGCCTGCGGGGCCAAGTCGTGCAGCGCCCGCAAGAATGGCGTGGCGAAGAGCGTCTCGCCGTACCAGTTCGGCATGACGACGAGGATCCGTTGGGGCGCCTGGTGCGGATGGGTCATCGGATCCTCGCGGCCCCCTCCGCCACCACCTCCGCATACACGCGCTCGATCTGCTCAAGCTCGCGCTCCAACGGGTAGCGGGCCGCAGCGATCTCCCGCGCCTGGCGGCCCAACTGCCCGGCGGATGCGGCATCCGCGAGCAGGCGCGCGATCGCGTCCGCCAACGCTGCGGGATCCTCCGGAGGTACTTGGATGCCCACCTGGCTTTCCTCCAACACCCAGGACGATCCCCCGCCCTGCTGGATCGCGACAATCGGCCGGCTGCCGGCCATGGCTTCTAGGAGCGACAACCCAAACCCTTCTTTCGTCGCGGGAACGAACACGAACACGTCCATCATGGCCAGCGCCGCGCGCGTGTCCGGCAAGGCGCCGGCCAACCGGACCGCCGAGCCGAGACCCAGATGCTCAATGCGCTGCCGCAAGCGCGCCAGGTCAGGGCCGTCGCCGACGATGAGAAGCTGCGTGGACGGCCGCTGCGCCAGCACGCGCTGGAACCCCATCAACAACTGCTCCACCCCCTTGTCCCGCACCAAGCGCGAGACGGTGCCGACGACCGGGCCCGGCCCAAGCTGAAGCCGGCGGCGCAGCTCCGCCACACCGTCGGCTTCCTCGGCGGGAAAGCGCGCGACGTCCACGCCATGCGGGACGACGCGGATCCGCTCGGAAGGCAGGTGAAAATCGTTGCGGAGATGGTCCGCCACGGGCTCGCTGATCGCGATGGTCCGCGCGCCCATGCACGGCCACCACCGGCGCGAGAGGCGAGGCGTAAAAAATCCGTGCCAGGTCGTTAGGTACGGGATGCCGCTGTCCAAGCGCAACGCGGCTGCCAGCACTTGGGCCACGCGGGTATGCGCGTGGATCATCTCCACCGGGCGCCCGACGTCGCGCTCAACGCGCAGCTTCCGCCGGAGCGTGTGCCAGGCCCAGAGCACCGGGAGGCTGAACTCCGCGCTGGTCTTCAGGGGCACCGCCCAATGGGGAATGCCGTCGGCCAGGAGACGCCGCATCAATGCGCCGGATTCCGCGGCCACCACCACGTCGTGCCCCCGCCGCCGCAGCCCCTCGGACAACGTGACGACGTGGCCGGCCACGCCCCCGACGTTCAGATGCGAAGTTAATTGCAGGATGCGCATCGCTCACGCAGGCGCGGAGACGCGCGGGATCGGCGCGTTCAGCAGTTCGCGGACCGCCTGCGCGACCTCCTCCACGGTAATCCGCTTCATGCATGCATGGGTGATCGTCCGGCACCGGGGCGAATAGCACGGGCTGCAGAAGACGCGCTTGTAGAGCACGCGCACGCGGGACGCCGGCGGGAGATGCCGGGCCGGGTCTGTCGGACCGAACAAGGCCAGCGTCGGCGTCCCGACGGCGGCCGCCAGATGCAGGGGGGCGGAATCCCCCGTGACGAACACCCGGCAGCGCTTGATGAGGCAGGCCAGCTCCATCAGGCTCGTGCGGCCGATCAGGATATGCGGCCGGGCGCGGGTCAGGCGCAACAAGGCATCGCCCATCGGCTGCTCCGAGGCATGGCCGGTCACCACCACTTGAATGCCGTCGGCGGCCAGCGCATCGCAGAGGGCCGCCCACCGGTCCAGGTCCCAGCGTTTCGTCACCCACCGGCCGCTCCCGCCGAGATGGATGCCCACGATCGGGGTGCGAGCGGGGATCTGGGTCTCGCAAAGCAATTGGTTAGCCGCGGCCGCATCCGCCTCGGAGGGCCACACCTCCAAGGCGTTTCCATCCGGCACAATGCCGCCCGCCTTCAGCAGGTAGTGCTGGTGGGACACTGGATCGAGGGGTTCCTCCGGCAGCGGCACCGCTTGGTTCAAGGCCTTGGCCCAGCGGCGAGCGTACCCCAGGCGCGTCCGGATGCCGGCCAGCCAGGCCGCCGCATGCGTCCAACGGCTGTTCTGCAAGTCAATGGACAGATCGTAGGCGGACCGCTTCAGCCGGTGCACCCAGCGCCACTTGGCCGCCCACGCGCGGTCTTTCCGCGCCGGATCGTAGACGACGATCCCATTCACATACGGACAGCCGGCAAACACGTCGTACACCGCGCGGCCCGCCGCCACGTGAATCGTCGAATCGGGAAACGCCCGCCGGATCGCCCGCAGGCTCGGAGCGGCCAGCACGGCGTCGCCCAGCGCGCCGAGCTTCCACACCAGGATGCGAGGCCGGGTGAGGCAATCCTGGTACACGCTCAACGTTTCTTCGACCATGCGAGGCAAGTCGTACCTCGCCTCCACGCGATCGCGCGCCTGCCGCGCGAGGCGTTCCCGAAGCGCGCCGTCTCCGAGCAGCCGCGCAACCGCGCCGGCCAGTCGCGTCGGATCGTTCGGCGGCACGAGCAGGCCGGTTTCCCCTTCGCGCGCCAGCTCCGGAAACGCCCCCAAGTTCGAGGCCACCACCGGAACACCCACCGCCTGCGCTTCAATGAGGCTGCGCCCGAACGACTCCGGGTAGACCGAGGGGGCGATGAGCACGTCGAGCGAGGCCAGCAGCTCCGGGACGTCCTGCCGGACGCCGCACCACGCGAGATCGCGCGCCACCCCCAGCGACGCGGCCAGCCGCTCCAAGCGTTCCCGAAGCCGGGACGCATTCGGGGCATCCCCAATGATGCAGAGCTGGACCGGCAGCGACTGCCGGCGCAACTGGTGGAGCGCCCGGATGGCCACCGCATGGCCCTTCAGCGCCGTGAGCCGGCCAAGGAGGCCGATCCGCCACGGCCGGCCTGGGGCCTGGGGCGCCGCGGCCGCTTCAGCGCCCCGAAAGACAAAACGCTGCAGGTCTACGCCGCGCGGGATGACGCGCAGGCGCTCCAGGGGAACGTCAAATACATCCACGAGATATCGCGCCAGCGCTTCCGACGGCACGATTACCGTGCGGCCCCAGGTCATCACGCGGGACGCCGGGTGCGGGCTGTAGAAGCCGTGGCAGGTGGTCACGAACGGCACCCCTGCCCGGCGCGACGCCGCGTACCCGCTCCACGCCGGCACGCGCGAGCGCGCATGCACCACGTCCACCTTGGCGGAGCGGATCAGCTGCGTCAATGCGGGGATGGCGCGCCAGATCGCCTGCGGAGACTTGAGGTGGACCGGCAGCGTTTCATGCCGCGCGCCCAGGCGGTCCAGCGTGGCGACCAAGCTGCCGCCCCCCGAGACCACGGTCACCTGGTGGCCTTGGGCGATCAGGGCGCCGGTGATATCCAGCACCCCTCGCTCAACTCCGCCGACATCGAGCGTGGGAATGAGTTGCAGGACGTGCATCGGCTACAACACGCGCTTGACCGCGTCGCGGACTTGCGCGTAGGTGTCGAGCCGGCGCGGCGGCCGGTCCTCCGATACGCACCGGCGCACCGCCAGCCCGACTTCCGGCAACGGGTGGACGCGCACATAGCCGTCTTTCAACAACCCTTGGACCAGGCGGTGGGATTTGGGCAGCCGCCGCAAACCCCGGCGGCGCAGCGGCGGCTCGACGACGACCACATGGCAGCCGCTGGCGCACGCTTCGGACACCATGGACACGCTCTCGCCGGTGACGACGGCCACCCGGGCCCAGCCCAGCATCCCTTCCAGCGTGCCGTCCAGCGGGTCACGGCTGGCGCGCAGCAGCAGCCAGCAGCGTGGATGCGAGCCCAGCTGCTCCGCCAACAACGCTTCCACCGCAGCCGGCGTCCGGCGTGACGTCGTAACCAGACACCCGAGATCGTACGCCTCGCAGACCGAAAGGACCTGGCGCACCAGCGCCTCCGCAAAACTCGTCGTGAGGTGATACAGGTCCGTATCCCCGCCGACAATCAGCGCGACCATCGGCCGCTGCTCCCAGGGCTCGGCGGCTGGCGGATGAAACTGCGGATGACGCCGCAGCCGCTCGCGCGCGGCCTGCAGCCCCTCGGGCGTCACGCGGCTCACGGCGCCCCGCGTGCGCACGACGTGGCTGTTGGCCGCCACGCGGTCGTGCGCCGGCACGAAAGCCAATTGAAACCGCCGGAGCGGCACCGGGGCGGGATTCATGATGACGATGGCCTTGGCGCCATTGGCGGCGGCGGCCAAGCGCGCCGCCGGCGCGGTGGCCGAGCCGCACGAGATGACCACGTCCGCGCCGGCCGCTGAGATCTGCTCCCACGAGGGCGGCGTCAGGACCCGGCGCAAACACCACCACGCGCCGAACGCGCCCGGCATGACGCTGGCCCACATCACGGCCAACCCGCGCCACAGGGCGGAACGATACCGCACCTCCACGATCCGGTCGCGGCACTCCTCCACCTGCTCGTGGATGGCCTGCAGCACCGTGCGCGATTGCTTGAGATGCCCCAATTTCCCGTCGCTGAGCACGAGGACGCGCCGCACCGGGGTATGCTTCCAGCGCTTATGCAGCCAGAGCCATTGCACCGGATCGCGTTCAATGTGGCGGCGCAACACGGCCGCGAACCGCTCCATGCCGTCACGAATGGCCGGCAATTTCTCCATCGGCCGCTGCCGAAGATCAATCGGCGGCTCAAACTCAATCCGGTGGAACGGCCCCCGAACCCGGTGGATCAGCACGGGCACCAGCAGCGCCTTGGTCGTCCAGGCCATCCCGAACGGCCCGGACGCGAACAACGCCGGCCGCCCGAAGAATTCCACGAACTCGCCGTGGCGGCTGGACTGGTCGGCCACGATGGCCACCAGCTCCCGCCGTTCCAGCGCGCGCAGCAACTGGCGCACCGCGCCGCCTTTATGGACGATGCGGCACCCTTTGGCCTCGCGATAGGACACCAGTAATTGATAGAGCTTGGGCAAATTGCCTTGCGCCCGTGCCAGGGCGAGCACCGCCAGGCCATTCATGGCCCCGGCGATGGAGGCCAGCTCCCAGTTGCCGTAATGCGCGGTCAGCAGGATGACCGGGCGGCCGCTGCGTTTCGCGGCGGCTATATGCTCCAACCCGTGAAATTGGATGTACCGGTCCACGTACGCCTGGTCAATGGCCGGCAAGCGCAGCATCTCGATGACGCCGGCCCCAAGCTGCGCGAACACCTGACGCGCCATCCGCGTGGCGCGCTGCGGGGTCATTTGTTCCCCATACGCCGCGCGCAGGTTCTGCGCGCCGACCCGCATGCGCTTGGGCTGCAGCCACGAGGCCAGCCATCCCAACCCCATGCCCAGGCGCACGCACAGTTCCGGCGGCAGGCGGCACAGCAGCCAGCCGAGAATTTTAACGAGCGAACACGCGAGCCAATCGATCATGCAACACTTGTTCTCCACTCACCATCCGCATTCGCACCCGCACGGCCCACACGCGTCCCCGGCGGGGCGGCTCGGCCTTCACCAATGGCCCCAACCGCACCAAGTCTTTTTCGGTCGTCACCCACCCATCGCCGTCCCCAGCGCCGGCCAGCCGGCGCCACTCCTCCGCCGTGTAGGGATGATGGTCCGGATAGCTCTCGTGCGACAGCACCGTGGCCCCTAATCGCTGCAGCGTGTGCTCGAATCCCTCCGGATCGCCGATGGAGGAGAGGAGATGGACCCGCAACTGCGCGGCTTGATCCGGCGGCGTCTCGGCCCCGCTGACCGCGTCCACCAGCGCCACCGGCTCATGCACGGCGGCCGCGATGACGGCGCGCGGGTTGATCGCCCGCACCCGCTCTTCCAGCGCGCCAAGCACCGGGAGCGATTGATCCGCTTTGGTGAGGATCACGGCGTCAGCCCGGCGCAGCGACGCCAGCGGCTCGCGCATCGGCCCGCGCGGCAACAGCGGCCACCCGCCGAGCGGCATGCGGGCTTGCACCAACACCAGATCGCAATCCCGGTGCAGCCGGCGATGCTGGAAGCCGTCGTCCAGCACCAGCACCTCCGCCTGGTGCTGCTCGATCGCGTGGCGCCCGGTCTGCTCCCGGCGCGCGCCGATCAGCACCGGCGCGCCGGGCACGGCGACGGCCAAGAGCTGCGGCTCATCCGGCAGGCCGGCGATTCCCTGCGCCGGCCGCCCATTCAGCCACAGCCGGCCGTCGCGCTGCATCAGCACGGCCGGGGTTGGGATGGACCCTCCGTAGCCGCGGGAGAGGATGCCAACACGCTTGCCCCACCCGCGCAGCTGCTCCGCCACCCAGGCGGTGCAGGCGGTTTTCCCCGCCCCGCCCACGGTCAGATTACCCACGCTGACGACCGGGCATGGCAACCGGGCCGGGCAGGCCCACTGCCGATCATAGGCCAGGTTCTTCACACCCAGGCCCAGCTGGTACGCGCCCACCCCGCTCTGCAATATTCCGGCCAGCATCCGGTCAGGAGACGACCGGGGAGGCGTGGTCGCAATTCGCTGCCACGCGTCGTGGAGGGATTTCCTCATAACCCTCTATTGTACGGCGTGGGGGAGGAGGCTGTCTAGCTGAAGTGAATCAAGGAGGACGAGCTTATACAACCGGCTGGGCCAACAAGGGTTGGATCGCCTCAGCGGTTCGGCTGGCGACACCGCGGAATTGGCTGACGAGCGCGCGCGCCCGAGCCCCCATCGCGTGAGCCGACTCCGGCGCAGCCAGCAGCTCCGTCACCGCGCGCGCCAGCTCGGCGCCATCCCGGACCTGCCGGGCCGCCTGGCCTTCCAACAACACCTGGGCAATGGCGGAAAAATTCTCCATGGACGGCCCGAACACCACCGGGCGACCGAGGCTGGCCGGCTCAAGCGGATTCTGCCCGCCGTGAGGGATCAGCGATCCGCCGACGAAGGCGATCGTGGCCAGCGCATAGTAGCGGGGCAGCTCCCCGAGCGTATCCACCACCGCCGCCTCCCATGGCCGGC
>JAHFGX010000031.1 GCA_023247215.1 Candidatus Omnitrophota bacterium | reverse complement strand
TTGAGGGTCTGCGCCAGGCTGTGATAGAGGGCGCCGGGGTTGCCTCCGGGCAGGTCGCAGCGGCCGCACCCACCGATAAACAAGGTATCCCCGGCGATCAGCCGGTTGTCGGCCAATAGGCATTGGGAGCCTTCGGTGTGGCCCGGGGTATGGACCAAGGTGATGGGAATCGAACCGACGTGGATGACCTCCCCGTGGGTCACCGGCTCGATGGCGGAGGGAGAGATGGACAGGTCGCCCACTTCAGCGTCATGAATATGCACCGGCACATCCACTGCCTTGAGCAATTCTCCCAAGCCCATCACATGGTCGAAATGCGAATGAGTCAAGAGTACCCGCGTCAGCCGATAGCCGTCCGCTTCCGCAGCGGCCAGAATCTTCGGCACTTCCCAGCCAGGATCAACGACTGCCGCTTCCTTGGTCTGTGGATCGCCAAGCAGGTAGACAAAGTTCTGCATGGGACCCAGCTCTAATTGTTTAAGGTAGATCGGCCGGTCGGGCATGGCAGCTACTTTACGGCGAGGCTCTGGGATTGTCAATGCCGCCCGCCCCGGCGTGAAATTGCGTCGGGCCGGGGACGCTGGCCGGAGTTTCTCCTTGACAGCGACGGGCTGGCTTGTCACAATTTTCTTTTAGGCTTGCACCGACCCACAGGAGGCGCTGATGGCATCGCAAACAATTTCCCAGACATCCAAAGCGCAAGACGTGCTCGTGTCCACGGATTGGGTGGCCCAGCACCTGAACGATCCGAACGTCCGCGTGGTCGAAGTGGATGTGGACACTCAGGCCTACGCGGAAGGCCACATCCCGGGGGCCGGGGGGTGGGCGTGGGACACCCAGCTCTGCGACACGGTCCGGCGGGACATCATCCCGAAAGAAAAGCTGGAGCAGCTGCTCAGCAGCTCAGGCATCTCCAACAACACGACGATTGTCTTGTACGGCGACAACAATAACTGGTTCGCCGCGTGGGCGTTTTGGCAGTTGAAGCTGTATGGCCACCAGGACGTCCGCCTCATGAACGGCGGACGCAAGAAGTGGATCGCGGAAGGCCGCGAGCTGGTCAAAGACCCGGCTCCAAGCCGCCCCGCGACGTATCGGGCCTCCAACCCGGATCTGGCCCTTCGGGCGTTCCTGCCGGAGGTCACCACGGCCGTGCAACAGCACGCCGCTCAACTCGTGGATGTCCGGAGCCCTCAGGAATTCTCCGGCGAGCTACTGGCTCCGCCCGGCCTTCCCGAAACGTGCCAGCGCGGCGGCCACATCCCCGGCGCCAAGAGCATCCCCTGGGGCAAAGCCTGCAATGACGACGGGACCTTCAAAAACCCGGAGGAACTCAAAACCCTGTACGGCGGCCAAGGCATTACCGGAGAAAAGCCGGTGATCGCTTATTGCCGGATCGGGGAGCGCTCCAGCCACACGTGGTTCGTGTTGAAATACCTGCTGGGGTATTCGAACGTCAAAAACTACGATGGCAGCTGGACCGAATGGGGCAATCTCGTCGGCGCGCCGATTGAAAAACCCTGACATGCCGAAGCCGGAAGACTACTCCGAACGCAGCGCCACGCTGGCGGGATGGCCGGTGCAGATTGTCACGTACCGGTTGGAGGGAACGTATTACACCACGGTGCAGAACACGGATCCCGGGGCGTGGGTCGTCAAAGCCCAAGGCCCCACTAAGCAGGACGTCGAACAGCAGGCGGTGAAAGAAGCCGAAGCGCTCCTGGCCAAAATCAAGTCCAAGAAACCTCCCACCGGCTGCACGTCCGTCCCAGGCTTTTAACCTCGTCGTAGCGCAGGGAGTTGCCTCGCGGCATCCCTCGCTCGTCCCAGCGTGGGGGGAGTTTCGCTCTACGAAATTTCTCGCTCGCCTCGTTCTGCTCGGCACCATGCCCGCTCGAAATTCCTAAGAGTATCCCCATCTCGACCGGGTGCTTGTTTGTTGATCCTCCGCACGTTACAATATTGCATGATGCGCAGGTGGGTGCTGCGGCTGAGTTCGCGCCGCCACCGCCGGCTGCTGCTCGCCGGGTTGGCCACGGTGGGAATTGCTGGCGGGGTGGCGGGGACGGTTGCCCTCTCGCGCTGGCAAGCTGCGCACGCGGCGCGGGGCGATACGCGCATTGTGCTCAATCAAGCCGCCCAACAGCTCCTCCGCAGCCTTCAAAGCCGGCGCGGCACCCTGACCCTCCTGCGTGACTCGCTGCAGAACGCGCCGAAGTTAAGCCTTTCCGAACGGCAAGCCCTGGCCAAGAGCGCCGTCGCGCACACGCGCCACCTGCTCGGAATCGGATACGCTCAATCCCGTGAACCGCCCCTGTGGTGGGTGGCACCCTCGCCCGCGACGGACACTGAACGCGCCAGGCTCCAGCGGGTCCTCGCCCAACGCATTCAAAGCGTGCGGCAAATCTGGCAGGCGCCCTCCACCTTCACCACCTCCATCCAACCCACGCGGCCGCTGCTGCTCATGCTGGAACCGCTGCGCGACACCGCCGGGGGGACCGGCGCGATCATCGGTGTATTCGACCTCTCCATCCTGCTGAAAGATTTTTTTGAGCTCATTCTTCAACAACCCTACCCGGTGCAGCTCGTGGATGGTTCCCAGGTGCTGTATCAATCCCCGCAGTGGGAATTGGCGTTGGACGTCGGCGCGCCCCAAACCATCGAACACGGCCTTCGCCTCGACGCCATCCAATGGACGCTCCGAATGCAGCCGGGCTCCACGCACACCGCGCAAACCGTCTCGTCGTTCCGGCTGCTGCTGGCGGGCCTCAGCGTCATGGCAGGCGCGGTCACGATCGGGTTGATCTGGCTGCTGGCCATGCGCACGTGGGTGCTGCAGCGAGCGGTCATCCGGCGCACGGCGGCGCTGCGGCGGACGACGGAACGGCTGCGGCAGCTGGCGGTAACCGATGAGCTGACCGGGCTGCACAACCGGCGGTTTTTTCTGGAGCGATGGCAGCTGGAGTTTGAGCGGGCCAAGCGCTACCAGCGACCGCTGGTGTGCTTGATGATTGATGTGAACCGCTTCAAGCAGATCAACGATGCGCTGGGGCATCATATCGGAGACCTGGTGCTCAAACGGGTGGCGCAAGAACTGCAGGCCTCCCTCCGCCAATCGGACCTGCTCGCCAGATTCGGCGGGGACGAATTCATCGTCGTCTTGCCGGAAACCAGCTCAGAGCAGGCGATGGTGGTCGTGGACAAGTTTCGGTCGCTTCGCATTGAGGGCCCGTGGATGCGGCGAAGCGCCGTGGGGCCGGTGCAGCTGAGCGTGGGAGTCGGAGAGTTGGAGCCTCACTTATCCAGCGAGGAAGTCATCCAGCGGGCGGATAGCGATCTGTACGCTTCGAGAAAGCGGCAACCGGCTTCCGTGGGACCAGGAAGTTAGCGCAGCACCGCGATCACCCAGGCGAACAGGCTGAGCAGGACGATTCCCGCCACAAAGAACCGGGCGGCCTGCAGGACTTCCGGAGAGAAATCGTGGCGAAGCTGATGGAGCCGGCGGTTGATTCCGCGCAATGGCTGCGGCGCATGGAGATGGCCTTGAATGAAGGCTTCCAGGCAGAACCGCGCGGTGTCATCCAGGTTGGAAAATTCGAGTCCGAAGCGCTGTTCCTGAGTTGCCGGGGCGTCTTCCGTCCAGCGAACGACTCCGGTGACGCGTAGGTTGTGATCCTCCCCCGGAAGAAAAAACTGCACCACGACCTGAGCTCCCTCCTGCGTGTTGTGTGATCCAAGCAACCCCAACCCTTGCACGCACAGGCTGGTAATACGGCCGGAGCCGGAGCTACCAGGGGGGTGAGGCTGATAGGACGCGGGGAGAAAGCACGCGACGCGGATGGTGGCGCGCCGCTCTCGGAGAGCCGCGTCGCGTTCCATCTCCAACGTCTGAGTCATCCCGCTCAGGGGGTGGGCGTCTCGAGGAGGGCCCGCTCTAACGCCTTGCGGGTCGTGGGAGGCAGGTCGACGAACGCGCACCCACCGACGTAATGCTCGGTCTGCTCATCCCGCTGCTGCCAGACCAGCCGGCTGTTGACGGTGACGGGCCGGCGGCGGCGTGGCAGGTAAAACGCCACGCGAAACGGCGAGTCGCCGAGATGCTCGATGGACCGGTCGACATCAAATCCAAATCCCGCCTGACACAGGTTCCGGGGCAGTCCGCGGAAGACCGGCTTGCCCTTCGCCCCGCGAACTTCGATCGTGACATCCTGCCGCTGAATGCGGGGCGCTTGGCGACGATCCCGGCCGGTCGCCTCGCTGGGCTGAGCGGCCGCCTCCGCCGAGCCAAGCTGCTGGGCAGATTCCAGATCCTCGTGCGTCAGCGACAGTTGATCCGTGAGCTGATGGACTTGGGTCCGCAAGGTTTCGTAGACGGGCCGCAAGGCTTCCAATGAGGCCCGGGACTCATCCCGCTGCCGCTGCGACTGCTGCAAGGAGCGCTCCAATTCGGTGATCCGCTCTTCCAGCCGGCGATTCGCGTCCGCCAGGGTGCGCAACTGCTCTTCGATATGGGAGGAGAGCGCCTTGGCCTCTCCGAGATACCACTGGCTTTCTTCCCACTGCTTGCGCGCTTCCGAGGCCTCCTCGCGCCACTGTTCCGCCTGGGATTTCAACTGGCTTAACTGCTCGCTCACTTCCGTCAGCTGCGCTTCCAGCTTGGCATTCTTCGTGCGTTCCTCTCCCAGGAACCAGCTCGATTCATTGCGCTGCTGGCGCATCGCCTCCAACTGCTCCGTGGACTGCGCTAACGTCTCTCGGGCCTCTTCGAGCTGCTGCTGGGCCAGCTCAAGCTGCTGGGCGAAGTGCTCTCCAACCGCGCCGTCGCTGAGGAGCTCCACGACTTGATCGCGGCCGATCAACGTAATCTGGTTCTCCTTGGCGTACCGCTGGGCCGGCACCGTGAAGGAGCTGGGGGCCACCAGGTAGCCCTGGGGAGCCCGGATCTTGCGCAGGGAGGCGACGAATTGCTCGACCACGCCCTTTTCACAAAACGCGGCATCGCCGATGCACAACAACGCCACGGACTGCTGATCCTTCGTCAGCAGCCGGAGCGTCCCAGGCAGCCCGGTGGAATCAATCGTCTGCAGCAACTGATACCCCTGCCGCTCGAACGCCCGCCACACCAATTGATCAATCAGGCGCAGGCTGGCGGAGGCCTTCCGGCCCCGCTCGACGATGCGAATCCTGGGCAAGCGTTTGAGGCGCCGCTCAACCGCCACGGCCGTGCCCGTAATGGCCAGGGCAATCCACCAGCCGAGGGACACCCAGGGCGCCGAACGGTCCGAAGCCGGCGCGGGAGTTGCCGGAGCAGCGGACGGTTTGATCCCGCCTCCGGCTTCGCCACCGGAAGGCCGGGCAGCCTCCCAGGGAGACCGCATGGCATCCGCCACTGCCTCGCGGACCGAGCCAAACGTCCACGTGGTGCTGGGCGCGGCAGTTTCCAGCGCTTCCTGCATGGCGTGAAACCGTTCGCTGAACGTCGGCGTGGCCATCCCGGCCAATCCGATGCCACCGGCCAATCCCAGCTCCATCGCCTCTCCCGCAATCGCGGCCGGATGCTGGATCTCGACCACAATCCGTCCGGGTTCGCTCCGGACCATGGACTGGTAGGGCCCCCGAAGCTGAATGCGCACCTCGCGGATCCACCGGGTCGGATCAGCTGGACGGCTTGCGGCGTACACCGTTTGAATCTCTTGAATGGCCCCTTGCGGGATGCTGGAACGCTCCGGCAGGGCGCCTGCGATCCGTTTCGGCGGAAATTCCAGCACGATCGTCGGCGGCTCGTTCTCGGTCCGAGACCGCACCGGCAGCACCTCTTCCGTCGCCAATTTCACCACCAGCTTGGTGGTCGCGAGGTCGGAGGCTTGCGTCTCAGCGGCCCAGGTCATAGGAGCCGCCAATTGGCCCGCGAGCCACAGCCCGGCGGTCCAGGCCATGAGATGCCCCCGGGGATTCAATGAGGATCGGACGATGACGGTTCCCACGGTCATGAGGATGAAGCGCTCCTACAGGGTACGGACAACGTCGTTGGCCTGCACATGCGCATCGCTCCATTCCGGGAGGAGGGTTGCGGCAGACACCTGTTCCTGGACGCGCTCAACGCGCGCTTTCCCCAGTAACTGGTCATTCCGGTAAATGGACACCACATCGCCGATTTTGACGAGGTCCCATCCCAGGCTGATGACGACAAACCGCCATTCCGGATGGACCGAGAGGATGCGCCCCTGCACGTCCGAGGCGGCGTCGGCATGGGAATCTTGGGCGACGATCACCCGCTCCAGCTGTACCATCCCGCCCGAAGCCGACGGGCCGGGAACGGCGCCTTGCTGCTGCAGGGTGGCCGCCAGCTCGCCTTGCATTAAATCAAACTGCCGCTGGACGCCGGCGAGTTTTTCGTGCAGGTCTTTCACCGTCCGCTCTTCCTGATTCAGGCGCGCGAGCGTCTCCTTGACAACCGCATCCTTTTCCATGATGGCCGCATTCAACTGCGCGCTGTGCTGCTGCTCGGTTGTCAACGCCTCCGACAACCGGCCCCGCTCGGCTTGCAGCTCCCCGAGCTGCAATTCCAACTGCTGCTGCGCCTCAATCGCCGCCCGGTAGCGCCGCTCCATGTGCCGCCGCGCCATCCATTCCCCGCCCCAGGCGACCAGCAACCCCCCGCTGACCAAGATCAGTGCTGTTCGGCGAACCGCTCCCGACACGCTCATCCTCCTTCACGCGCTCACAACGCAACAAAAAATCCCCAACGACAAACAATGAGTCATTGGGGGAATATGATCATCCGCAAGCTGCCCATGGTGTGGCATGCAGTGTGTGACCACACCCTAACAAAGCTGTTACGGCTTGTCAAGTGATGAGCCGGCGAAAATGCCGGCTGCCGACTTGCAATACCACCTTACTTCCAGACGCCATCGGAAACGAGGAACCGGTCACCGGCTTATCGTCAAGCTTGACTGCACCTTGCCGCAGAAGCCGCCGAGCTTCGTTCTTGGTGTCAGCGAGCCCGCACTGAACTAACAAGTCCACGAGATTGACGGCTCCGTCTGGGCCAACTCGCGTGATCACTGTGTCCATGTGCGTTGGCAGCTGCCGCTGCGAAAACACCTTGGAGAACTCGTGCTGCGCTGATTGCGCAGCCTCGGCGCCATGGTACATGGCGACCAGCGTCTTGGCTAAATCAGCTTTGGCATCGCGGGGATTGATCCGCCGGCCCTCAAGCTGGCCGGCGAGGGTCTTCAGCGAGGCTTCCTCCCGGTCGGTCAAGAGAGTGAAATATTTGACGATCAAGGTGTCTGGGATGGACATGACCTTGCCGAACATCTCGTCTGGCGCTTCGTTGATGCCGATGTGGTTCTTGAGCGACTTCGACATCTTCTGGACGCCGTCGGTGCCTTCCAAGAGCGGCATGGTGAGGACCACCTGCGGCTCCTGGCCGTATTCCTTCAACAGCTCACGGCCAAGCAGCAGATTGAACTTTTGATCCGTACCTCCCAGCTCCACGTCGCAATGATCGTAGCGTTCGGCGATCATCACGGAGTCGTACGCCTGCATGATCGGATAAAAGAGCTCGAGAAAACTCACGGGTTTGCCACCCTTGAGGCGTTTGGAGAAATCGTCGCGCTCGATGAGTCGGGCGACGGTAATCTTGGACGCGAGTTGGACAAACTGCGTAAACGCAAACGGCGCCTTTGTACCGATTTGAGGATGCGGGCTTTCAAGAAACCAGTCGCTGTTATAGACCAGTGTGAATCCGGCGGCGTCCACGGAAAGAATTTTGCGAATCTGTTTCTGGTAGGTCTGGGCGTTGCGGTCCACCTCCTCCCGTGTAAGCAGCTTGCGTGTGACGGACTGGCCGGAGGGATCGCCGACCAAGGCGGTGGCGTCGCCGATGAGGAAGACGACCCGATGGCCGAGATCTTGGAAGTGGCGGAGCTTGCGGAGGAGCACGGTATGGCCGAGGTGGAGGTCCGGCGCCGTCGGGTCAAACCCGGCTTTGATGATGAGCGGGCGGTGAGCGGCTGAGGCGGCGGTGAGCTTCTGGCGCAGCTCCGCTTCGGAGATGAGCTCGCTGCATCCTCGACGGATGCGCTCAATCGACGCGGTGAGATCCATGCGGTACCGGCCCGCTTACCGCGGCACCCGACGATCCGGGTGCTCGCACGGCATCACACCGGCGTGTCGCTGGCCGGCGACGCTGCGGGGGCAGACGCGGACTCCGGCGGAAGGTTCTTGTTGCTCAGGCCGATCTTGCGTTCAATCTCGTCCAGCTTGATGACCTGGGCCCGCACGCGATCTCCCACGTGATAGCGGTCGTCCAGCTTCTCACTGGACCCCAGCTCAAGCTCGGAGAGGTGCATCAGGCCTTCGACATCCTTGGCGATCTCGACGAACAGCCCGAAGCCGGCCACCTTGGTCACGGCGCCCTCGACTACCGCCCCCAGGGCGAAGCGCTTCACCAGCTCCGGCCAAGGATCGGTCATGAGCTGCTTCATGCCCAGGGTGATGCGCCGGTTGTCCGGCTCGCAGGTGAGGATCATCACCTCAACCATCTTGCCCTTCTTCAGCACTTCGGAGGGGTGGTTGATCTTGCGCGTCCAGGACACGTCGGCGTTGTGCAGCAAGCCCTCGATGCCGTCTTCCAACTCCACGAAGGCGCCGTAATCGGTGAGCTGCCGGACGCGGCCCATGACTTTCGCGCTCACGACGTACTTGTCCTTGGCGGCCTGCCAGGGATCGCCGGTGACTTGGCGCACCCCCAGCGACAAACGCTGGTTCTTGGCATCCACTGCGAGGACGGCCGCTTCGATTTCCTGTCCGACCTGCAAGACTTCGGAGGGATGGCTGAGCCGCTTGGACCACGACAGCTCGGAGATGTGCACCAACCCCTCGACTCCCGGCTCGACCTCCACGAAGGCGCCATAGGGAACGAGGTTCACCACTTTGCCCTTGAGCCGCGTGCCCACCGGGTATTTGGTCTCGGCATGCTGCCACGGGCTGGGCAAGAGCTGCTTCAACCCGAGGGAGATTTTTTGGCTGTCTTTATCCACCGCCAGGACCAGCACGTCCAACTGCTGCCCCACGGTGAGGATTTCCGAGGGATGGGCGATCCGGCCCCAGGAAATGTCGCCGATATGGAGCAGGCCGTCCACCCCGCCCAAATCCACGAAGGCGCCGAAGTCGGTGAGGTTCTTGACGGTGCCGGTGCGCCGCTCGCCGACGGTGAGGCGCTCCAGCAGCGTCTTGCGCTGCCGGTCGCGCTCTTGCACCAGGTAGTCGCGGTGCGACACGACGATGTTCTTCCGCGCCCGGCTGATCTTCAGGATCACAAACTTCAAGGTCTGGCTCACCAAGGCGTCCAGATTAGCGTAGCCCTTGAAGGAGGAGAGGGAGGCCGGCATGAAGGCTTCGATGCCGATGTCCACCATCAGGCCACCTTTGACCTTGCGGACCGGCCGGCCTTCGATGATATCGCCTTCCTTGAAGTTGGTGACGATCCGTTCCCAGCCCCGCTGCCGGTCGGCTTTGGATTTGGAGAGCAGGACCATGCCCTGCTCGTCTTCCATCGCCTCGATCAGCACATCCACCTCATCGCCGACCTTGAGGCTGGCCGGGTCCGGAAACTCTTGCAGCGAAATGGACCCCTCAGACTTGTACCCGATGTCGACGAGCACGTCCTGGGCGGTAATGTCAATGATGCGGCCCTTCACAATTTGGCCTTCGGCGACATCCCGAAGGCTCAGGGCATACCACTCCGGCAATGAGCCGGCTTCAGAGGTAGAGGGTTCGACAACCGACATGGTTGAGACAGTGTTCATGATCGTAAGACATAGCTCCTTCCCGCCGGTGTGACCGGCTGGGCCTGCCTGCTGACTTCGCCAACAGGGAATATTAGCTTAAACGATTCAGCGAATTGACGCAACGAGAATTTCTGGAAGATGGCGGAGCATGCGCTCCACGACGGCTTCCGCGTCGAGGGAGGAGGTGTCCAGCACGACCGCACCGGCCGGCTTGACCAACGGGCCCACGTGCCGACGGCGATCCAGCTGATCGCGGGCCTTGAGCTGCTTGAGGATGACCGGCAACGCGGGTGAACGCCCTTCCAAGCTCTGCATCTCGGCTCGGCGGCGGCCGGCTCGGATCCGGGCTTTCGCGGTCAGAAAAAACTTCAACGGCGCGCGCGGAAAGACGACGGTGCCGGTGTCACGCCCTTCGGCCACGAGCCGCGTCGAGTTGGCCAGCCGACGCTGCAACTGCACCAGCGCCGCCCGCACCCGGGGGTGCTGGGCAATGGCGGCGGCGGCCTCCGTCACCCGCTCGGTGCGGATGGGCCGCGTGATGTTCCGGCTCCCCAGCCACACCACCAGCGCGCCGTTCCGGGTTTGCGATAAGCGCAGGGGCAGCGCGCGAGCCAGGCGCGCCAACTGCGGTTCGCGGTCCAACGCCACGCCCTGCTGAAGGGCGGCGTAGGCCAGCGCCCGGTAGGTGGCGCCGGTGTCCAGATACACCAAGCCCAGCCGCTGGGCGAGCAAGCGGGCGGCCGTGCTCTTCCCCACCCCGGCGGGTCCGTCAATGGTGATCACGCACCGCTTCGGCAATCCGTTGGAATGTTTACTCATCAGACAACGCCTGCCGCGCGCGCTGGGCTCGGCGGAGCCACTGCCGCAACGCGGCGCGGTGATCCTCCCGCAGCAGCCGCTTGGCGTCACGCCAGGCCTGGTCAAACCGCGCGACGGCCGCGGGAAGCGCCCGCGTGTTGCTCAGGAAAATGTCGTCCCAGAGGTTGGGATCGCTTTTCGCGACGCGCGTGGCGTCGAGAAAGCTGCGGGGAGCCATGGCGCGCATGGCGGAGGGGGTGGCGTTGACCAGCGCAAACGCGACCAAATGCGGCAGATGGCTGATCGCCGCAAGGCAGGCATCATGCTCCTGCGGGCTCATCACCGCCACGCGGCGCACCAGCGGCCGCCACAGTGCCGCCACGACGCGCAGCGCGGCGGGATCGGTGCGGGCGGTGCGGGTCAGCACGCATAGCGAGCCGTCAAACAGGTCCGCGCGGGCGGCGGCGATGCCGCGCTGTTCGGAACCGGCCAACGGGTGTCCGCCCACGACGGCCACCCCGCGGGGCACGACGCGCTCCAAGGCGCTGACCACGCGGGCTTTCGTGCTGGCCACGTCGGTCAGGATGGCGCCCGGGGCGAGGAAGGGCGCGAGGCGCCGCGCCGTGGGAAGGATGTCGTCCACCGGCGTGGCGAGGACGACGATGTCGGCGCCGCGGACCGCATCTTCCATCGTGCGCGCGGCGCGATCAATTGCGCCGAGCCGTGTGGCCTGGGCCAGGGTGGAAGCGCGCCGGCTGATGCCGACGACCTGCGCAGCGAGGCGCCGGCGGCGAATCGCCATGCCCAGCGATCCGCCGATGAGGCCTAATCCGATCAGCGCAACCTGTTTGAACCGAGCCATCGGAGGGAGAGAACGTTTACAGCGTTCGGCCGACGGCGTGGGCCACGGCCTTCAGCTCCTTCATCAGCGCAGCGAACTTCTTCGGCAGCAGCGATTGCGGCCCATCGCACAGCGCCGCTTCCGGATTCGGGTGGACTTCAATGAGGAGCCCGTCGGCCCCGGCCGCCACGCCGGCTCTCGCCATCGGCCCCACCAAATCCCAGAGGCCGGTGGAGTGGCTGGGATCCACCACGATCGGCAGATGGGACAGCTTCTTGATCACCGGCACCGCGCTGAGGTCCAGCGTGAAGCGCGTCTCCTCTTCAAACGCCCGGATGCCGCGCTCGCACAGGATGACGTTGAAGTTCCCCTGCGCGAGGATGTACTCCGCCGCGAGCAGGAAGTCGGAGATGGTCGCGGACAACCCGCGCTTCAGCAGGATCGGCTTGTGCGACTGCCCGGCTTCCTTGAGGAGGCTGAAGTTTTGCATGTTGCGCGCGCCGATCTGGAGGATGTCGGTGTAGCGGGCCAGCAATTCCACGTCCCGCGTGTCCATCACCTCGGTCACCACGGACATGCCCAAGCTCTTGGCGATATCACGCAGGTACTTCAACCCCTCTTCCCCCAACCCCTGAAAGGAGTAGGGAGAGGTCCGCGGTTTGAAGGCGCCCCCACGCAGGATCTGCGCGCCGGACCGTTTGACGGCTTTCGCCGTTTCCATCAGCATGGCCCGGCTCTCCACCGAGCACGGCCCGGCCATGATGACGACGTGCTTGCCGCCGATCTTGACGCCGTTGACCGACACGACGGTGGATTCCGGCTTGAACTCGCGCGACACCAGTTTGTAGGGCTTCAGCACCGGCATCACTTTCTCGACGCCGGGGAACACTTCCAGTGGCTGCACCCGCAGGGCGTCCTCCGAGCCGATCACGCCGATGATCGTGCGCTCCGTGCCGCGCGAGACCAAGGGCTTCAACCCCAAGCCTTTGATTTTCTCGACCACGTGGTCCACCTGCTTCTTGGTGGCGTTGGGTTTGAGCACGATGATCATGCGATTCCTCCTTTAAGGATTCGTTTCAACTCGGCGAGCAACCGCCGGTGCTCTGCCGGGGTGCCAAAGGTGATGCGGATGAACCCTGGCAGCTTCCAGGCGCTCATCTCGCGCACGATGACGCCGCGGCGCAGCAGGGCGTCGGCCACACTCGAGGCATTCGATCCGACCTCCACCAGCACGAAATTGGTCACGGACGGCACGACGCGCAGCCCGAGGCGTTCCAGCGCGGGCACCAACTGCCGGCGGGCCGCCGCCGCCAGGCGCTGGGTCCGCGCGAGAAACGCCCGGTCGTCCAGCGCCGCGCACGCGGCCACCTGGGCGAGGCTGTTGACGTTGAACGGCTCGCGCACGGCGTCCAGCGCCCGGATGATGGAGGGCCGGGCCACCCCGTAGCCGACGCGCAATCCCGCCAGCCCGTACGCCTTGGAAAAGCTGCGCGTCACCAGCAGCGGGAACCGCCCGATCCAGCGCACGGTCTGCGGGTAGTTCCGCGCCGGCACGAACTCGTAATACGCCTCGTCCGACACGACTACGACGGTGGAAGGCAACCCCTCCAAGAACCGCTCAAGCTCCCGGGCCGTCACGTAGGTGCCAGTGGGGTTGTCCGGATTGGCGATGAAGATGAGCCGCGTCCGGGCCGTCACCGCGCGCCGCATCGCCTCCAGGTCATAGCGCAATTCGTTCAACGGCACCGAGACCACTTTGGCGCCGGCGGCTTTGGCCTGCAGCGCGTAGATCAAAAACGTGGGGTCGGCCACGATGACTTCATTGCCCGGCTCGACGAAGGCGCGCAGTGCTAGCACCAGCAGCTCATCCGAGCCGTTGCCCACCGCCACCGACTCCGGCGTGACCGCCAGGTGCTTGGCCAACCGCTCGCGCAGGAGCCGGCAGGTCGCATCCGGATACCGGTGCAGCGAGGCGCTCGCGCCGCGCAGCGCCGCCAGCGCCTTGGGCGACGGGCCGAGGGCGTTTTCATTGGAGGCCAGCTTGATGACGGAGCGCAGCTTGAAGCGCCGCTGCACGTCTTCAATGGGCGTGCCAGGCCGGTACCCTTCCAGGGCCCGCACGACCGCCCGCGCCCGAGGATCAATGTCAGTTGTCGTCGCCATTACTTCACCGGATACGATCCGAGCACGCGGAAGAACGAAGTGGACCGCTGCAGCGCGCTCAGTGCGCGCGCCACCTGCGGCTCCGAGAGGTGCCCTTCCAGGTCAATGAAGAAATAGTACTCCCACGCCTTCTTCTTCGACGGCCGGGATTCAATCTTGGTCAGGTTGATCCGCCCCCGCTTGAACGGGCTGAGCGCGTCGTACAGCGCGCCCGGCCGGTCCTTTAAGGCGAACAACACCGACGTTTTATTGCGCGGGCCGCGCGCCGCCTCGCCGAGGCCGAGAATGAAGAAGCGGGTTTTATTCTCCCGATGGTCCGGAATCGCCACGGCGCGCAGCGCCGAGCCGTCGGCCAATTCTTTGCGCCCAATGGCGGCCGCATGACGCGACGCGGAAGCCTGGCGCAAGTGCCATACCGCATCGGCGGTGGAATTCGTTTCGCGCCGCTTGGCCTGGGGCAGATGCTCGCTCAGCCACCGCTGGCACTGGGCCAGCGCCTGCGGATGCGAGAGCACCTCCCGCACGTCCTGCCATCGCTGTTTCGGGGCGGTAATCAAATAATGCCGAATCGGCTGCTCCACTTCTCCGTGCACCGCCACGGGCGAACGCTTGAAATCAATGAATCGGTCCAGCGTGTGCGTGACGGCCCCTTCC
Organism: Candidatus Omnitrophota bacterium; assembly: GCA_023247215.1. GTDB lineage: Bacteria > Omnitrophota > Gorgyraeia > Aquiviventales > Aquiviventaceae > JACPRA01. Next base: position 8,780 of record JAHFGX010000031.1, on the reverse strand, counting down.
AGGGAGTTCTCAATCGGCACCACGCCGTATTCTGCGTCCTCGCGCTCCACCAGGCGGAACACGTCGTCGACCGTCGGGGCGTGGAGATACCGCGCCCGGCGGCCGAAGCGCTTCAACGCCGCCAGGTGCGTATTGGTCTGTTCAGGGCCGAGATACGCGATGGTCGGCATCACGCCGAGCGCTCCAGGTTGCGGACCTGGCGCAGGATCTCGCGGTAAATCGCGCGGACGGCAGCCGCCGGCAGCGGGCCTCCATTCAGCGCAGCGAGCCGGCGCAAAATCATCCGCTCGCGCTTGGCGTCGAACAAGCGCAGGCCGTTGCGCTTCTTCAGGCGGCCCACCTGCAGGCCCACCGCGGCGCGTCGGTTCAACAACCGCAGCACCTGGGCGTCGAGCCGGTCAATATGTTGACGTAATTGTTCAAGCGTCATGCGCGACTCATTGGGCGATCGGAAGGAGCTGTCCGCGGGAGGTGCCGGGGCGCACTCTTACGACGCGGGTTGTCCCTGGCTCACCGGTTCCTGGACCGGCGGGGCTGTCTCACTCGAAAACCCTGGAATAGTCAGGGGGGCTTGCGGCATCGGCGGCAACGCCTCAAGCGATTTCAATCCGAAGTGGCGCAAGAACTCCTCCGTCGTGCCGTACAACAGCGGGCGGCCGGGGCTCTCCTTGCGGCCCACGACGCGCACAAACCCCCGCTCAAGCAAGGTGTCCAGCGTGGCCGTCCCATCCACCCCGCGGACCACTTCCACCTCGGCTTTCGTGATCGGCTGCCGGTAGGCGATGATGGCGAGCGTTTCCATCGCCGCTTTGCTCACCGTATCGCCCTTCGGGGGCTGCAGCGCCCGCTTGAGCCAGGGGGCCAGTTCCGGGTCGGTCACCAACTGGAACCCGCCCGCGATCTCCTGGATGCGAAACACCCGGCTGGTGTGCCGGTACTCTTCGTTCAGCGACTCGATGAGCTGCTGCACCGCGGCCTGATCCCACGACCCCGCGGTGCCCGCGTCCGCGTCCACCCCGGCCAAGGCCTCTCTCAGGCGCTTGATCGGCACCGGTTCCTGGCTGACAAACAGCAATCCCTCGACGATACGTTTGCTGAGCACGATGTCGGCGGCCATTTAAGAGTGCGTCTCCGCATCCCGCCGGACGATCATGATGTCGCTGAAATGCTCTTCCTGGATCGCCATGCACACCCGCTGCCGGACCAATTCCAACAGCGCCAGGAAGGTCACCACCAATTCCAATTTGGTCTGCTCCGGAGAAAACAGCTCGAGGAACGCCACGCGCCGCTTGCTCGTCAGGAGCAGCGTAAGCTCTCCGACTTTCATTTCCACCGTCCAGGGCTCGGTGATGAGCTCGTACAGCGGCGAGGCGGATTTTTCCAGCACCTTGGCAAACGCGCTCATGAGGTCCATGATGCCGACCTCGAGCGGCCGATCCGCCGCCGAGGCGTCGCCGGGAAGCTCCTCCGGCCCGCCGCGGGTGAAGTGCTCATGCTGCAGCGCGTGCAGCTCCCCGAGCACCTGGGCCACGCTCTTGAACTGCTCATATTCGGCGAGGCGGCGCGTGAGCTCCTCGAGGCTGACCGGCGCCTCCTCGTCTTCCGGCGCCGCCGGCGGCTGCGGCAGCAGCAACCGCGCCTTCAGCGCGATCAACTGGCCCAGCAGCGGCAAGGGCTCGGCCAGCTCATTCAAGCTGGACTCGCTGCGCTTGACCGCCGCTAGGTATTGCGCCGTCAATTCCCGGAGCTTGATCAGAAACACATCCAGCAGGTTGAGCTTTGCCAGCTCCACCAGCAGGCCCAGCGGCCCATCGTACACGTCGGTCTGCACGTCGTAGCGCATCGGCATTATGCTGTGGCCGGGGCGGCCAGTCCAATCACTCGTTTGACGTCCATCAAGGTGCGCTGCGCGACCTGGCGGGCGCGCTCGGCGCCGGCCTGGAGGAGCGCTTCCAGCTCCTGCTGCGTGCGCCCGCGAGGCTCGGCGCGCGCCGCGCGGAACGGCTCGGTCAATTCGATCAGCACCTCGGCCAGCTCCCGCTTGTTCTGCGCGCAGCCGCGCGTGGAGGTGCGGCACTCCTCCCACACCGCCGCCGCCCGGGCCGGGGCGAACAGCTTCCAGTAGTGGCAGACGTTGCACGTCTCCGGGTGCCCCGGATCCGTCATCTTGATGCGGGTGGGATCCGTGAACATCGCCTGGGCGTGCCGGCGGATTTCGTCGGCGCTCTCGGCCAAGCCGATCGTGTTGCGATAGCTCTTGGACATCTTGCGCCCATCCGTCCCCAATAACCGCGGCGCCTCGGTCAGGAGGGGCTGCGGCTCCGGAAACAACTCGCAGTGATAGAGCGAGTGAAACCGCCGGACGATCTCGCGCGTCAACTCCAAATGCGGGAGCTGGTCCTCCCCCACCGGCACCACGTGCGCCTGGTATAACAGGATATCAGCCGCCTGCAGGATGGGGTAGCCTAAAAATCCGTGGGTGGCCAGCTCGCGGCCTTCCAGCTCCCGGAGCTGCTCTTTGTAGGTCGGCACGCGCTCAACCCAGCCGAGCGGCGTCAGGATGGAGAGGATGGTGTACAGCTCGGCATGCTCCGGCACGTCCGACTGCCGGAAGATGACGCTCTTGGCCGGGTCAATGCCGCAGGCCAGCCAGTCCAGCACGTTGTCATAGACGGCGTCGCGGATCGCCTGGGGATGCTCATATTCGCTCATGAGCGCGTGCCAATCCGCGGCCATGAAGTAACAGTCGTAGCGCTCTTGGAGGGCCTTCCAATTCTTCAGCGCGCCGACCAGGTGCCCCAGGTGGAGCTTGCCGGTGGGCCGCATTCCGCTGAGGCAGCGTTTGCGCTCACTCATCAGATCAGCACGACGTTAGGCAAGTTTTCTCGCAACCTTTTTCAGTTCCCACGCTTCGATCAGGTCGCCGAGTTGCAGGTCGGTGAACCCTTCCGGCCCGATCCCGCACTCCAAACCTTCCTGCACTTCCCGCACATCATCCTTGACGCGCTTGAGGCTGCTGAGCTTGCCTTCCCACAGCTTGGCCTTGCCACGGATCACCCGGATGACCGCGTCGCGGCGGATGGAACCTTTGGTGACCATGCAGCCCGCCACCATGCCCACCTTGGAAATCTGGAAGATGCGCCGGATCTCCGCGCGGCCCAGGAAGTTTTCCTCGATCTTCGGCTCGAGCAGCCCTTCGATGGCCGCCGTGATCGCCGTGACCACCTCGTAAATGATCTGGAAAATACGGACGTCCACCCCTTCGGTCACCGCGGCGACCTGCACGCGCGGGTCCATCCCGACGTGAAAGCCGATCACCACGGCGTCCGAGGCGGCCGCGAGCATCACGTCCGACTCCGAGATGTCCCCCACGCCCACATGGATGACGTTCAGTTTCACTTCATGAGCCGGGAGCTTGCCCAGGCTCTGCGTGATGGCTTCGAGCGACCCCTGCACGTCCGCTTTCAGGACGAGCTTCAGCTCTTTGAGGGTGCCTTCAACGATGCGCTGGTGCAGCTCATCGAGCGTGATGCGTTTCGGCGGCACGATGGCGCGGCCGGCGCCCTGATCCTGGCGCGCTTCGACGAGCGTCCGCGCCGCTTTGTCGTCCGCCACCACCATGAAGCGATCGCCGGACTTCGCCACGCCCGGCAACCCAAGGATTTCCACCGGGGTCGAGGGCGGGGCTTCCTTCAGGCGCTGGCCCAGATCATTGCTCATCGCGCGCACGCGGCCGGACAGCGTGCCGACGACGACCAGGTCGCCCAACCGCAAGGTACCCTGCTGCACCAGCACCGTCGCCAGCGCCCCGCGATCCTTGGACAGGCGCGCGTCAATGACGGTGCCCTGCGCCGGCTTGGTGGGATCGGCGCGCAGCTCGAGCAGCTCCGCCTCGAGCAGCAGCATTTCCAGCAACCGATCGATTCCCTGGCCCGTCTTCGCAGACACCGGCACCATGATGACTTTGCCGCCCCACTCTTCTGACAGCAGGCCATGCTCCGTCAGTTGCTGCTGCAGCCGCTGGACGTTGGCCCCGGCTTTGTCCACTTTGTTCATGGCCACCAGGATCGGCACCCCGGCCGCCTTGGCGTGATCCATGGCCTCGACCGTTTGCGGCATCACGCCGTCATCGGCGGCGACCACGAGGACGACGGCATCCGTGACATTGGCGCCGCGAGCGCGCAGGGCGGTGAACGCTTCATGGCCGGGGGTGTCCAAGAACGTGACCCGCCCCTTCTCCAACACCACCTCATACGCTCCGATGTGCTGGGTGATCCCACCGGCTTCCCGCTCCACCAGCTTGGATTGCCGGATCGCATCGAGCAAGCTGGTTTTGCCGTGATCCACGTGGCCCATAAAAGTCACGACGGGGGCGCGCGGAACTAGCTTGGCCGGATCCGGCGCCAGCTCAGCGACGAGGCGCTCTTCCAATGTCGGCTGGGACGCCAGCTGAAACCCGCACTCCTGCGCCACCTGCGTGGCCACGTCCTGATCCAACGATTGCGTGATTGAAGCGAAGACCCCGCGCTTCATCAGGCGCTTGATCAGGTCCGTGGGGCTGAGCTCAAGCTTCGATGCCAAATCTTTCACGACGATGGGGAAATTGAGCTTCAACAACTTCAGCTCGGCGGTTACCGTGGCAGCCGGAGCCGGTTCGGTGACTGCCGGCGCCGAGACCGGAGCCGGTATGGCTGGAGCGGCGGCAGGGGGCGCTGCGGACTTTGGCTTCGTCCCCGCCTTCGGCGCAACCGGCGCTGTAGGAGCAGGCAGTGTCGGCCGAGGCGCGCTCTTCGGTTCAACCGGGAGCGGAGCTGGCGCAGGCTTCGCTGCAGGCTTGGCAGCAGGAGCCGCCGGCGCTGCGGGTTTCTTCGCAGCGGCAGCCGGTGCCATCTTGACCGCCGCCGCAGGCTTGGCGGGCGCCGATGGTTTCACCGTCTTCGCCGGTGCCGCGGGCTTGGCCGGAGGCCGCACCCGGCCGCTGCCGGCCAACGCTTGGCGGATCTTGGCCACGATCTCCTCGTCCACCACGCTCATCGGTCCTTTGACCGGCACCCTGAGCTTCGTCAGGCGCGTGACCAAGTCCTTGGACGGAATGCCCAGCTCTTTGGCCAGCTCATGCACGCGTGTGCTCATGGTGATTCAGGCTCGCTTGACGGTGGCGTCTCCGGAGACACGGGCTCCTCCGGGCTCGCCGCCGGCGGTTCGGATGCGGCCTGCGATTGCGCCGCGGCCGCTTCCTGAGCGTGCGTCAGCGTTTGCCGGGCGGCGTCAATCAGCTTCTCGGCGGTCTTCCCGCCGATGCCCCTGATGGCCGTGAGCTGCTCCACCGTCACGGCGGCCAATTGCTCGACGCTGGTGATGCCGCCTTCCCGCAGCCGCGCTTCCATCGCCGGCCCCACCCCGGGCACATTGCGCACCTCGGGAGTGGCCGCCGTCAACTGGCTGCGGCTCTTGATGTCCAGCTCCCACCCGGTCAGCTTGGAGGCCAGCCGCACGTTCTGTCCTTTCTTGCCAATGGCCAGGGAGAGCTGGTCGTCATTCACGACCACCGTGGCCTGGCGGAGCGATTCGTCGGTGCGGATTTCGGCGACCTGGGCCGGCGCTAAGGCCGCTTCCAGGTAGCGCGTGATGTTCTCGTCCCAGCGCACAACGTCCACCTTCTCGCCGCGCAGCTCGCGGACGATGTTCTTGACCCGCGTCCCGCGGACGCCGATGCACGCGCCTTGCGAATCCACCTTCTCATCGGTGGAAGCGACAGCGATCTTGGTGCGGTCCCCCGGTTCGCGGGCAATGCCTTTGATCTCCACCGTCCCGTCGGCGACTTCGGGCACTTCCAGGGCAAACAGGCCGCGGATGAACCCTTCGTGCGCCCGGGAGAGGATGATCTCCGCGCCCCGCAGGCCCTTGCGGACCTCGAGCACGTAGGTTTGGATCTGGTCGCCCGGGCGGTATTCCTCGAAGGGGATCCGCTCGGATTTCGGCAGCAGCGCCTCCGCCCGCCCGACATCCACGATAATGTCTCCGCGCTCGAAGCGCTGGACGGTGCCGGAGATCACGTCGCCCACCTTGCCCTGGAACTCGCCGAGGATCACGTCCCGCTCCGCCTCGCGGATCTTCTGCATGATGACCTGCTTGGCGGTCTGCGCCCCGATCCGGCTGAACTCGGTGGAGGAAAGCTTCTTGCCATCCATGGTGATGGCGATGCCCCCCTGCTGACGATCGAGTGTGGCGATGACCTCCCGCTCCTCGCCGTCAGGCATGCCCTTCTTGATCGCCGAAGCTAACGCCGATTCGATGGCTTGGATCAGGACCTCGCGGTCAATGCCCTTGTCCCGGACAATGGCGTCTACGAGTGACAATAATTCGGTGTTCATCTCACCACTTCACCACCGGATGACTTTCTGAGCCCGCCGGATGCGGCCGAACGCAATCGTCAGGTTCCCTTCAGACGTTTTCACGACCACGGCCTCGGGCTGCACCGCCAACAACTGCCCTTGCACCGGCCGCGCAATCTGCTGTTCATCCACCTGATCGAGCTGGATCTGCTCTCCCAGCGCGCGCTCAAAATCCCGCTTGGATGCCAGCGGGCGATCCAGCCCGGGGGACGACACTTCCAGCGTGCACCCCTCCGAGATGATCCCGGAACCGTCCAAGGCCTCCTGCAGCCGATGGTTCAGCCGGGTGCAGTCGTGGATGGTAACCCCACCCACCTTATCCACCAAGAAACGCAGGAACCATTGCCCGCTTCGATGCGAGGCGGTCAGCTCCACCAGTTCCGCAGCTTCTTGCGCCAGAACAGGTTCCGATACGTGCCGAATTGCGGCTAATTGCGAGTCGTCCATGAACAAAAAAAGTGGGACAAAGCCCACTTTTTGAGGCGTTTTAGGTTGATATTACCAGACTACTGAGGGACGGAAGGCTTGTCAAGCAGTTTGTGGAGGGTCTCGGCGAGCTGGGCCGGCTCAACCCGGTGGCGGGTTTTGGAGGCGCGCTCAACCACTTCCAGGCGGCGCTCCTGCTCCCAGACCTTGCCCAGGATCACCTGGAGCGGAATGCCGATCAAATCCGCATCTTTGAGCTTGCTGCCGGGCGATTGCTCGCGGTCATCCCAGAGCACGTCCAGCCCAGCCTCCGTCACGCGGCCATAGACCTCTTCCGCCGCCTGATGGTGCGCCGGGTTGTTCGTCTCCAGCATGGAGAGGACTACCTGAAACGGGCTGACGGCGGCGGGCCAGACGATGCCGTTGGCGTCGTGGCATTGTTCGATGACCGCCGCCAGGATCCGCGTGACGCCGATGCCATAGCAGCCCATCACCATCGGGACCGATTTGCCGGAGGCGTCTTGGAGCACCGCGCCCAGCACCTGGCTGTATTTCGTTCCCAGCTTGAACACGTGGCCGACTTCAATCATCCGCACCAGCTCCAAGGCTTTCCCGCACCGGGCGCACCGATCGCCCTCGACGACGAACCGCAGGTCGGCCGCCTGAGCCGGCGCGAAATCCCGCCCAGGCTTGACGTGCAGCAGATGCGCTTCGGCCTGATTTGCGCCTGTGATCCCTTCGGACATGCGCATCACATCCGCATCCACCAGCAGGCGCACGCCGGCTAACCCGACCGGCCCGGCAAACCCCACCGGCGCGCCGGTCACCCGGCGGATCGTCTCCGGCCCGGCCAGCTTGAACGTCGGAGAGCCGGCCGCGCGCGCCAGCTTCGTTTCGTTGACCTCGTGATCACCGCGGACCAGGACGGCGATCGTCTCCCGGCCGGATTCATAGAGCAGGGTTTTGATCAACTGCGCCGGCGACACCTTCAGAAACTCGCTCACGTGCTCGACGGTGTGCTTCCCCGGCGTTGGCACCATCTTGATTGGTTCGACCGGCGCGGTGTGCGGTGTGCTGTTTGTTGTCTGCTGGCACACCGCAGCTTCCCGATTGGCCGCGTAGCCGCAGCCGGGGCAGCGCGCCACCACGTCTTCCCCGTTGGGCGAGGGCGCCATGAACTCATGCGAGACGTCCCCGCCCATCACCCCGCTGGAGGCTTCGCACGCCAGGACCGACAGGCCGCACCGGGCGAAGATGCGCGTGTAGGCGTCGAACATCTGCTGGTAGCTCGTGGCCAGCCCCGCGGTGTCCATGTCGAAGCTGTAGGCGTCCTTCATCAGAAATTCCTTGGAGCGGATGACGCCGAAGCGCGGGCGCGGCTCATCGCGGAACTTGGTTTGGATCTGGTAGAGCGTCATCGGCAACTGGCGGTGGGATTTGACCTCGCTCACGAGCTGTGTGACCACCTCTTCGTGCGTCGGGCCTAAGGCCACGGTCTTCTCCGTCCGGTCGGTAAACGTGATCAGCACGTCGCCGAGCAGCGCGTCTCGGCCGGTGGCCTTCCAGAGCTCGATGGGCTGCAGGGCCGGCAGGAGGCATTCCTGCGCGCCGGCGCGCTCCATCTCCTCGCGGATGATCCGGGTGATTTTGGCCAAGGCGCGGAAGCCGAGCGGCAGATAGGAATAGGCCCCGGAGCCCAGGCGGCGGATCAGGCCGGCCCGGACCATCAGCTTATGGCTGATGGCTTCGGCGTCCTTGGGATCTTCTCGAAGCGTGGGGAGGAAGTAGTGGGACCAGCGCATCGCGGCTTACGACAGGATGCGCTGCACTTCGTCGAGAAGGGCGTCCACCATCTGCGCTTCGGACACGCGGCGCACCTGCCGGCCTTTGCGGTAAATGACGCCGACCCCGCCGCCGCCCGCCATGCCGACATCGGCGTGCTCGGATTCGCCCGGGCCG
>JAHFGX010000001.1:102466-113187 GCA_023247215.1 Candidatus Omnitrophota bacterium | reverse complement strand
CCACTATCATGCGCGGGTTCAGGCTGTTGCCGGGGTCCTGGAAGATCATCTGCGCCTGGCGCCGCGCGGCGCGCAATTCCCTCCCGCGCAGCTGCTGCAGCGGCTGCCCCTGCAGGCGGACCGTGCCGGCATCCGGCGTGATGAGGCCGATGAGCAGCTTGGCCAGCGTGGTCTTGCCGCAGCCGGATTCTCCGACGAGCCCGACGGCTTCTCCGGCCTGGACCGCGCACGTGACGGACTCGACGGCGACGAGACGCCCCGAGCGCTGCGCTGCGCCACGACGGTGAGCATAGGATTTGCGGAGCTCGCGCGCGTCGAGGATCGCTTCAGTCATCAGGCTGGAAATGCCAGCGCGTCCCGCGCGCGGAGCAGCTCGGCGGTGGCGGCATGTTGGGGCTGGCGCAGCACCTGGGCCACCGGCCCAGCTTCCACCAGGCACCCTTGAGACATCACCCCCACCCGGTGCGCGATCCGCTCGACCACCAGCAGGTCGTGGGAGATCAGGAGGATGGACAGTTTGAGGCTGCGCTGCAAATCCCGCAACAGCCGCAGGAGCTGCAACTGCACCGTCACATCCAGCGCCGTGGTGGGCTCATCCGCCACGAGCAGATCCGGTGTGGCTGAGAGCGCCATCGCCAGCATCACCCGCTGGCGCTGGCCGCCGGAGAGCTCGTGCGGATAGGCGGACAAGCGCGTCTCAAGCGAGGCGAGCCCCACGCGGCGCAACCACTCTCTGGCGACGCTCACAGCCTCAACGCCGCGCGCGGTGGTGTGCAAGGTGATCGCTTCCAAGAGCTGCTCGCCGACGGTCAAGACGGGATTGAGCGACGTGGCTGGGTCTTGGAACACGTAGGCGATCTTTCCGCCGCGGACGGCGCGCAATTGCTCTTCTGTGGCTTGCAGCAGATCCAGCCGGCCCAAGCGCACCTGGCCGGAGATGCGGGCCGAGGGCGGCAACAGCCTGGTGAGCGCCAGCGCCGCGCTGCTCTTCCCGCTGCCGGAGCCGCCGACCAGCGCGAAGACTTCTCCTGGCTCGACGGAAAAACTCATCCGGTCCACGGCGCGCACGGTCTGGCCGGCGCCGGAGTAGCTGACGGAGAGCTGTTCCACCTCAAGCAGCGGCATCAGAGTGCGTCCCCGCCGGCGGCCTGGCCTCGCCGGTGCATGGTGCGCAACCCCTCGCCAACCAGGTTGAACGCCAGCACGGTCGCGACGATGCACAGCCCGGGGCTCAGTGTCAGCCACCAGGCCACTCCCAGCGCCACGCGGCCTTCATTCAGGATGTTGCCCCAACTGGGCGTCGGCGGCTGCACGCCCAATCCCAAATAACTTAAGACCGACTCGGTGAGGATCGCTCCGCCCACGCCGAGCGTGGCGCTCACCAGCACCGGCGCCATGGCGTTGGGCAGCAGATGCTTGGTCATCACCCGCCACGGCGAGGCGCCGGCCACGCGGGCGGCCAGGACGAACTCCCGTTCTTTGAGGCTGAGAACTTCCGCCCGGACCAGCCGGGCCACGCCCATCCAGCTCATCAGGCCGATGATCACCATCAGCATCACGATCCGCACATCCGCCCACGAGATCAGCCCCCGGACGAGCGGCCCCAGCACCGGCACGGTGGTGAGCGCGGTAATGCGCTCGGCCGGATCCATGGCAATGACGGCGAGCAGCAGAAAGATCGTCGGGATGGACAGCAGCGTGTCCACAAGCCGCATCAAGACGGCATCAGACCAGCCGCCTGCGAACCCGGCGACTAGCCCCACCGCCACGCCGACCAGGACGGCCACCCCGACAGCCGTCAGGCCGATCGTCAGCGAGATGCGGCTGCCCCACATGAGCCGGCTGAGCACGTCCCGCCCCAATTGGTCCGTCCCCAACCAATGGAGAGGCGAAGGCGGCAGGAGCGCTTCGGGCAGGCTCACCGCCATCGGATCGTACGGCGCGATCCACGGCGCGGCCACGGCGATGACCGCCAGCGCCGCCAGGATCAGGACGGCCGCCCAGGTGAATTTGCTCATGAGGCTTTCCCCACCCGGATGCGCGGATCAGCCCAGGCATAGGCCAGATCCGCCAGCAGGTTGCCGAGCAGCGTCAAGATGGCGCCGATCGTCACCAGCGCCATGATGACGGGATAATCCCGCGCCATCACCGCCTCATAAAACAGCCGCCCCATGCCGGGGATGGAAAAGATCGTCTCTGCGATCACGCTGCCGCCGATCAGGTCCGGCAGCGACAGCCCCAGGATCGTCAGGATCGGCAGGAGGCCGTTGCGCAGGCCGTGATGGAACAGCACCCGCCGCTCCGGCAGCCCTTTGGCGCGGGCGGTGCGGATATAGTCCTGCTGCAGCACCTCGATCATGCTGGACCGCGCATACCGGGACAATCCGGCCACGCTGACCACGGCGCTGACCCCGACCGGCAGGATCAGGTGCCACGCGGTGTCCGTCAGGCGCGGCCACCAGGACCACCATTCCGCGTCCAGGCTGTGCAATCCCGACACCGGCAGCCAATGCAGCGCGACACCGAACCACGCCATGCCGAGCAGGGCGAGCCAAAACGAGGGAATAGAATAGCCGAGGAAGACCAGCACGGTCGTCGTGCGGTCGAACCACCCCTGGGGCCGCACGGCCGCCAGGACGCCCAGCGGAATGCCGATTCCCAGCACGACCGCCAAGGTCAGCACGTTGATCAGCAGCGTGATGGGCAAGCGCTCGGCGATCTTGTCCATCACCGGCCGGTCATCGAGGAAGGAGCGGCCGAAATCCAGCCGAGCGATACGGCCCAGCCAGGAAGCGTACTGGCGGTGCAGCGGCTGATCCAGGCCGTAGAGGTGGGCGAGGCGCTCCCGCGCCTCCAGCGACACGCGCGGGTTGAACTGGGTCGCCGCGTCGGTGGGCTTGCCGGGGGCGAGGTGCATGATCCCGAAGGAGATGACGCTGATCCACAGCAGCACCGGGATCATCGCCACCACCCGCCGCACTACATATTTCCCCATTAGCTGAGTCTCATGACGATGCGAGTACGCTGTGGAGGAGAAGCCACGGGTGACGCCGGAGGCGGGCGCCCGGCGAGCGAAGCCGACGGGCTGCCGCAGGTGGCAGGACCCGCGGCCGGCATGTCAGCGTACGCATCGTCATGGGGCGAGGCGGCGATAGCGCTGCTCCGCCGCTGGCACGTACCAGTCAATCAGGTTGTCGCTGATGCCGATCGGCGTGGCCCGCACGTTGCGGAAGCGCCGGTCCACCACCGGCAGCGCGTCCGGCACGAAGAGAAATGTGTAGGGCTGGTCCTCCGCCAACAGCCGGTGCACCTCCCGGTAAATCGCCTGCCGCTCATCCTGTTTGAAGGTCCGCCGGCCGGCCACGAGCAGCTGGTCCACCTGCGGATTGGCATAGCCGACGAAGTTGTACTCCCCCTCCTTCGTCTTCGAGGAATGGAAGATGTCGTACAAGTCCGGATCGCGCGACAGGCTCCACCCCAGCAGCACCGCATCGAACCGGCGCTGATCAATGAACTCATGCACGAAGGTGCTCCACTCCACCACGCTGATGCGCACGTCCATGCCGATGCGCTGCAACTGGCGCTGGATCAGCTCCGCCGTCTGCCGGCGGACATCGTTGCCCTGGTTGGTCAGGAGCGTGAACCGGAAGGGCGCGCCGTCCCGGTCCAGCCAGCCGTCGCCGTCATGATCGGCCCAGCCCGCCTCAGCGAGGAGCCGTTTCGCGCCCTGCGGATCGTACGGGGTGGGCGCCACGTCCGGATTCGCGGCCCAGGACTCTTTGGGATACGGCCCGGTGGCCACGGAGCCCAGCCCGAACAAGATGCCCTGGACCAGCGCCTCCTTATCAATCGCCTGATTGATGGCGCGGCGCACCCGCACGTCCTGAAAGCGCGGGTCGTGCAGGTTGTAGCCCACGTAGCTGAAGCCGAAGGAGGGATAGCGGAACCGCTGATAAGTGCGCTCCATGTAGGGCGTATGGCTCTGCCGCGCGTACTGCAGCGGGGTCAGCCCGGCCACGTCCACGCCGCCGGTCAGCAGCTCCAGGAACAGCGTAGCCTGGTCCGGGATGATGCGATAGAGGTACCGCTCCACCCACGGCCGATGCTCAAAGTAGTCGGGGTTGGCGCGCAGCTCAATGAGCTCGCCGGTGCGCCAGCGCACGAAGCGGTATGGCCCGGTGCCGATGGGATCGCGGAGGTAGCGCGTGGTGTTGAGGTCCTCGTGCGCCAGCAGGTGCTCCGGCAGGATGCCCATCATCCAGCTCTCCATCGCCGGCGCAAACGGCTCCCGGTAGCGGATGCGGACCGTCCGGTCGTTGACCACCTCGACGGACTGCACCAGCTCATAGCTGCTGGAATAGGGGGTGTGGACGGCGGGGTCAATGAGCTTCTCGTAGGTGAAGCGGACGTCCTGGGCGCGGAGCGGCCGGCCGTCCTGCCAGCGCACGTTCGGGCGCAGGGTGAAGGTGAGGGTCAGGCCGTCGTCGGAGACGGTCCACGATTCGGCCGCATCGCCCACGACGCGCAGGCCGGCGTCATATTTCACGAGGCCGTTGAAGACCAGGCCGGTGATCTCACCGGAGGCGCTGTCAGTCGCGAGCAGCGGCAGAAGGCGGCTTGCATCGCCGATCGAGGCGGTGACAAGCGCGTCGCCGACGACCGGCGTTCCGGATGATGGGGAGATATGCTCCTGCGCCCACGAGGGGCCCAAGAGGAGCAGGAAGCTCGCGGCGGCCACGCTTCCGACGATCCGTTGGCCGCAAGTCATGCGTGGTTATTAGCGGGAGCTGGGAGGAGCCTCGGTGGAAGGAACAGGCGCCGGAGCGAGAGCCGCCGGCGCATCGGTGGACGTGGGAGGAACCGGCGGCACCGTGTCGCCTGGTGACATTCCCGGCAGCATCGGCAGCGTCTGGGACACGTCAGGCGGCAACTGGTCAATGACCGACCGGCCACGCAGCGTGGAGAGGTACGCCAACGTCAAGCATGTCACCATGAAGACGACCGCGCAGGCGCCGGTGATGCGCGTCAGGACGGTGGTCACGCCGCCGCCGAAGAGCGATTGCGCGGTCCCGCCGGAGGCGAGCGTTTCCGACAACCCGCCCCGCCCTCCCTGCAGCAGGATGACGGCCATCAGCACCAAGCACACCATCACATGGATGACGAGCACCAATCCGTAGAGCATGTTATGCGGTTACTCCTTTGGCTTGCGCCGCGGCCTGGATAATGGCGGCAAACGCGTCCGCCTTCAGGCTCGCCCCGCCCACCAGGGCCCCGTCCACGTCCGGCTGGCGCAACAGCTCCAGCGCGTTGGCGGCGGTCACGCTGCCGCCGTACTGAACCCGAATCCCCTGCGCGGCCGCACCGCCCCACCGCTCTTGCACGAGCCGGCGGATCAGCGCATGCACCTCTTGGGCCTGCTCCGGCGTGGCCGTGCGGCCCGTGCCGATGGCCCAGACCGGCTCATACGCCAGCACGATCTTCCCCAGGTCCTGCTCGGACAGCGATGCCAACCCGTCTCGCACCTGCTCCCGCACCACGGCGGCTGTCTCGTTGCGCTCGCGTTGGGCCAGCGTTTCTCCGACGCAGACGATCGGCGTCAATCCGTACCGGAGCGCCGCCTGCAGCTTCTTATTCACGTTGGCGTCGGTCTCGCCGAACAACTGCCGCCGTTCCGAGTGCCCGACGATCACGTAGCGGCATCCGACGCCGGCCAGCATCGTCGGGGACACTTCCCCGGTGAACGCGCCCTGCGGCTCCCAGAACAGGTCCTGCGCTCCCAGCGCAATAGATGAATTACTCAGCGACTGCGCCACGCTGGCCAACCACGGAAACGGCGGGCACACGACCACGTCCACCGGCACACCATTCACCGAGGCCCGGAGCTGCGTCACGAGCGCCACCGCTTCCTGAGCGGCGGCCATGTTCATTTTCCAGTTGCCGGCGATGATGGGGCGGCGCATGAGCAACGGGTTACGCGTCCTGTAGCACGGCGATACCCGGTAAGGTGTTACCTTCAAGGTATTCCAGCGAGGCGCCGCCGCCGGTGGAGATGTGGCTCATGCGGTCCGCGAGCTTCATTTGCTGGACGCACGCCGCGCTGTCCCCGCCGCCGATGATCGTCGTCGCCCCCTTCAGGTTTGCCAACGCTTCGGCGATGCTCCGGCTGCCGGCGGCAAAGCGCGGGTCCTCGAACACGCCGACCGGCCCGTTCCACACCACGGTCTTCGCGTCTGCCAACGCCGCCACGAATGCCTTCACCGTCTCCGGACCGATGTCCACGCCCTCCCAGCCGTCGGGGATCTGCCCGACGGAGACGATCCGGACCTCGCCGTTGGGCTGCTTGAGCCCGGTCGTCGCGACGTGATCCACCGGCAAAAGCACTTGCACCTTGCGCTGCGAGGCTTTCTCGAGCAATTGCTTGGCCAGCTCCACCTTATCGGCCTCCAAGCGTGAGGCGCCGATCGCGTGGCCCTGCGACTTCAGGAACGTATAGGACATCCCGCCCCCGATGAGCAGGCGGTCCACGTTGTCCAACAAGCTCGAAATCACGCCGATCTTATCAGAGACTTTGGCGCCGCCGAGGATGGCGACGAAGGGACGCGCGGGGTTGGCCAGCGCCCCGCCGAGGTAGCGGATCTCTTTTTCCATCAGCAATCCGGCCACCGCGGGCAGATCATGCGCCACGCCTTCGGTGGACGCGTGCGCGCGGTGGGCCGTGCCGAACGCGTCGTTGACGTACACTTCGCCCAGCCGAGCCAGCGCCTTGGCGAAATTCGGATCGTTGGCTTCTTCTTCAGCGTAGAAGCGGACGTTCTCCAAGAGCAGCGCCTCGCCGGAGGCAAGTGCGCGCGCGGCTTGCTCCACCTGCGGCCCCAGGCACTCCTCGACGAACGTGACCGGCTTGCCCAGGAGCTGGCCCAGCCGCTCGGCCACCGGCCGCAGGGAATATTTCGGGGTCCGCTTGCCATCCGGCCGCCCCAGATGGCTCAGGAGGACCAGCTTGGCCCCCTGGCTCAGGGCGTACTGGATCGTCGGCAGGGTCTCGCGGATGCGCGTGTCGTCGGTGATGGCGCCGTGGTCGTCGAGCGGCACGTTGAAGTCCGCGCGCATGAGGACCCGCTTGTCGCGCAGCGGGATGTCCCGGACCGTCTTCTTGCTGATCTTCGCCATCCCGTTTCCCTGCCCGGCCGTCGAGAGCCGTCCGATCACGCGCAGCGCCATCGCGGAGTCGCTCGCCTCGCTCACGCCCGGGCCACGGCAGCCGCCGCAGGCGCGGCGCTCCCCAGGCCCTTCTTGGCGACATACTCGACGAGGTCCACCACGCGGTTGGAATAGCCCCACTCGTTGTCATACCACCCGAACGCCTTGACCAGGTGCTTGTCAATCACGGCGGTCATCGTGGCGTCGAAGATGCACGAGTGCGAGTTGCCGTTGAAGTCCTTGGAGACGAGCGGATCGGTGCAGTACTCCAAGATGCCCTTCATCAGACCTTGGGCCGCCGATTGGAAGGCCTGGTTGACTTCCTCGACGGTGGCGGGCTTGTCCACCTGGCAAGAGAGGTCCACGATGGAGACGTTGGGCGTGGGCACTCGGATCGAGAGGCCGTCAATGCGTCCTTTCAGCTCCGGGAACACGACCCCGACCGTCTTGGCCGCGCCGGTCGTGCTGGGGATCATGGAGAGCGCAGCGGCGCGGGCCCGGCGCAGGTCCTTGTGCGACAGGTCGAGGAGCCGCTGGTCGTTGGTGTACGAGTGGATGGTGGTCATGAAACCCCGGACGATGCCGAAGCGCTCATGGAGGATCTTGGCGATGGGCACCACGCAGTTGGTCGTGCAGGAGGCGTTGGAGATGACGTGGTGCTTGGCGGGGTCGTAGAGCTTCTCGTTGACGCCGAGGACGATGGTAAGGTCTTCTTGCTTGGCAGGCGCGCTGATGATGACTTTCTTGACCGAGCCGCGCAGATGCTTGGCGGCTTGTTCCCGGTCGGTGAAGGCGCCGGTGGACTCGATGACGATGTCCACGCCGAGCTGGTCCCACGGGATCTCACCCGGGTCCTTGGAGGTGAACATCTTGAGGGCTTTGCCGTTGACGACCACGGCGTCAGGGGCGGCCTTGACGTCGGCATCCAGGCGGCCGAGCACGGAGTCGTATTTCAAGAGGTGGGCCAGCGTTTCGGAGGGCGTGGGCAGGTCGTTGATCGCCACAAACTCAATTCCGGGGCGGCGGAATCCCGCGCGGAAGACGTTGCGACCAATGCGCCCAAACCCATTAATGCCAATCCGAACCGCCATCTGTGCCTCCGTAGGGTTCTGCGATGTACTGGAAGGGTTGCGTCAAGTTACGCGAGGCTATTGTAACGCATTCCTGCCCCCCGCTCAAGCGCTGCAATGGTCTTTGGCTTGGTCCCATCACTCCTTTGCTCGGAGGCCCAGCTCGCCGCCTGCCCTGCACCGGCCACGGGTCCTGCCGCATGCGGCAGCCCGCCGGGCTCGCTGCCGCTGCGCGCGGCGGGCGCCCGCCTCCGCGTCACCCGTGGCCATGCGCAGACCAGGGGACCGGTGGCAGGGAGAAGCCGCACGTATGATTTTCGAGCGGCCATGGTGTCCCGAACGCCAGTGAGGGACGAGCGAGAAAATCAGTCGAGCGCAGACCCGCCACGGTGGGGCGGGGCAAGCGATGCGGCGCGCCCTGCCACCAGTCCCCTGCTTTACGAGAGGGCGGCGGAACGGAGGGCGGCGGCGGCCAGCTCGGGCGGCGTCGGATTAATGTAGAAGCCCGTCCCCCACTCGAATCCCGCCACCCTGGTCAAGCGCGGCACCAGCTCCAGGCGCCAATGGTAGGCCTCCGGCTCCTCCGCCTCCACCGGGCCGGTGAGGATCATGAAGTTGTAGGACGGGTCATGGAGCGTCTGGCGGATCCGCCGCAGCATCTCGCGGAGGAGGCGGCCCAGATCAGCCAGCTCGTCCGGCGTCGCCGCGGCGAAATCCCAGCGATGGACCCGGGGCACGATGGCCACCTCGAACGGAAAGCTGGAGACGAAAGGACAGTAGGCCACGAAGCTCGCGTTGTCGGCGACCACGCGCTCCTGCTCCTGGAGCTCCTGGTCCAGCATGTCGCAGAACCCGCAGCGGCCGCGGAACTCCAGGTAGCGTTGCGCGCCGGTCAGCTCTTCCAGCACGCGTCTGGGCACGACGGGCAGCGCGATCAGCTGGGAATGGCTGTGCTCCAGCGACGCGCCGGCGGTCAGCCCGAAGTTCTTGAAGATGAGGCTGTATTTCAAGCGCTGATCGCCGCGGAGGTCGAGCACGCGCTGGCGGCACGCCTGCAGCACTTGCGTGACGTGCTCGGCGGAGCAATCAGCCAGTTGCTTCGTATGCTCGGGCGTCTCGATGATCACCTCGTGGGCGCCCACCCCGTTGGAGAGATCGAACAGGCCCACGCCGCGCGGGTTCAAATCACCTTCCACCCGCAAGGCCGGGAATTTATTGGGGATGACGCGCAAATCCCAGCCCGGGCCGTCGCGCTGGCTGCCCGGAGGACGCACCGCGAAAATCTCGCCGGGCGTCAGGCGCTCGTTCCCGGCGCAAAACGGGCAGAGCGCCTGCGAGCTTTGGCGCACCTCGCGCTCAAAACCGTCCGGCCCGGTCGGCTCAAGGGTATTGAAGATGTTCCATCGCCCGGTGATCGGGTCGCGCCGCAGCTCAGACATGGTCCGCCGGCCGCAGGAACCGGGCGGCTTCCTCAGGCGGCGTCGGATTAATGTAAAAGCCCGTCCCCCACTCGAATCCCGCCACGCGGGTCAGCCGGGGGATCAGCTCCAGATGCCAGTGGTAATCCTGCGTGATGGTCTGCCACTGGTCGCGCCGGGCTGGTTGGTGGCGGAACGGCGCGGTGTGCAGCAAA
Organism: Candidatus Omnitrophota bacterium; assembly: GCA_023247215.1. Classification (GTDB taxonomy): domain Bacteria; phylum Omnitrophota; class Gorgyraeia; order Aquiviventales; family Aquiviventaceae; genus JACPRA01. The sequence goes on along the minus strand of JAHFGX010000001.1, from coordinate 103,284 downwards.
TAGTTGTACGGCGGGTCGTCCAGCACGGATTTCAGGCGGCCCAGAACATAGCGGAGCGCCTCCGCCAAATCCCGCAGCTCCTCCGGCTGGATGCCGGTCACGTCGCAGTGATGGCGGCGCGGCAGGAAGGTGACTTCGAACGGGAACCGCGACGCGAACGGGCAGTACACCACGATGGTGGGCAGCTCCAGCACCACCCGTTCCGCGGCCTGGCGCTCCTGGGCCATGAGATCGCAGAAGAGGCAGCGCTCTTTCTCCTGAAAATACCGGCGCGCTTCGTTCAGCTCTTCCTTGACCCGCATGGGAATCACCGGGGTGGCGATCAGCTGCGAGCGGGCGTGGCGGATGCGCCCCGCCCCGGCAATGACGCCGTAGTTCTTGAACCAGAGCACGTGCTGGAGCCGCGTGTCGCGCTCTAGATCCCGGATCCGCCGGACCGCCACCTCGAGCACTTGCCGGATCTGCTCTGCCGGCACATCCGCCATGTTCGCCACGTGCTGCGGATGCTCGATGATCACCTCATGCGCGCCGATGCCGTTCATCACGTCGTAGACGCCGCGGGCGCGCCGCTCCAGCTCGCCTTCAACCCGGAACACTGGCTTGATGTTCGGCACGACCCGCACGTTCCACCCGGGCTGGTTGGGCGCGGTGTTGGGGGCGCGGACCGCGTCAATTTCCGGCGGGGTCTGGGCCTCGCGCCCCTCGCAGAACGGGCAGGGCTCCTCCACGGACGTCTCCGGTCCCGGCATGAGAAAATCGCTGGGGCGCTTGGCGCGCTCGGTGGAGATAATCACCCAGCGGCCGACCATCGGATCGCG
>JAHFGX010000001.1:0-102366 GCA_023247215.1 Candidatus Omnitrophota bacterium | reverse complement strand
GGCGCGCTGGCGGATCCGCCGAGGCCCGGCTCCACCCGCACGGACCAGATCCGCAGCGGCTGGCCGCGCCATGAGGTCCACGCGCCCGGCCACGGACTCGTACCCCGCACCAGGCGGTCAATGGCGGCGGCGGGTTGGTCCCACCGGATCTGCCCGGAGGCCTTGGTTAGCTTGGGCGCGTAGCTGGCTCCCGCCGCGCCTTGCGGACGAGGCGCCAGCGCGCCGCGGCCCAGCGACTCCAGCGTCTCCACCAGCACGTCGCTTCCGAGGACCGCCAGCCGCTCCGAGAGCGTTGCCGTCGTCTCACCAGGCCGGATCGGCACCGCGCGCTGCGCGAGGATGGCGCCGTCATCGAGGCGCTCGGTCAATTGATAGATCGTCACGCCGGTTTCCGCATCGCCGTTGAGGACCGCCCACGGCACCGGCCCGGCGCCGCGGTGCTTGGGCAACAGCGAGGGATGGATGCCGAGGCATCCGTGCGCGGGCCACTCCAGCAGCTCGCGCGGCAGCAGCCGGCCGTAGTCCACCACGATGCCGGCGTCGGGCCGCGGGGCGGTGGCCGCTCGGCCGGCCATCCACGCCGCGAGATCTTCCGGCTCTTCCACCGGCACGCCCAGCTCGTTCGCGCGCGCCTTGATCGGCGAGGGCAACTGCCGCAAACCGCGGCCCTGCGGGCGATCCGGCTGCGTCACGCACGTCAGCGCGTGCGCCGGCGACGACGCCAGGCGCTCCAGCGTCGGCACCGCAAACGATCCCGTGGCAAACAGCATCAGTTTCATGGATGGAAGAAAAATTTATTGTAGCACATCGGCGGGGCGTGCTTGACAACCCCTGGCAAACTTGTGATTATGCGCCCATGAGTCCGGCTGCGCCGCTGGCCGCCCCGCTTCAAGCCTATTTCGACAAAGGGGTCCAAGCGTACACGCAAGGCCATTACGAATACGCGATGGACCTGCTGGCCTTCGTCGTCAAGCAGGTGCCGGACGCCACCGAAGCGCGCCGCTACCTGCGGCTCGCCACCCAGCGCCAGCACAGCCAATCCCCGCCCTCCATTCCCGTCCGCGTGGCTCTCATGCTGCTCAGCGTGCCGGTCCGATGCTGGCTCATGCTGCTCAGCGCGCAAGGGCAATACCGGCAGGCCATCCCGCTGTACGAACGGATGCTCTGCCTGCAGCCGCGTTCCCGCTGGCTGCTGAGCCACTTGGCCGCCACCCTGCACCACGCCGGGTTGGAGGAGGCGACCCTGCTGACGTATACCGAACTGCTCAATGCCCACCCCAATCACCTGCCGGCCCTGCGCCAACTCGCGCGGCTGTCGATGAAGCGGGGGGACGACCTGCAGGCGCGGCAGTGTTTCGAGCGCATCTTTGCCGTCGCGCCCAACGACCTGGAGGCGCAGCAGGGATTGCGCAATTTGGACGCGCTGGGAACGATCAAGAAAGGCTTCAACGCGTAAGAGCGCGTCCCCGCATCGGGTCACAGCGGGTCCACGTCCACTAGCACCGGCAATCCTTTGAACTGCCGGCTCTGCCCCAGCACCTTCCGCACCGCCTCCACGATCGGCGGCACCTTCGCGGCCCGGAGAATCACGTGCCAGCGCGTCAGGCGGCGCACGCGCGCGATGCGGTGCGGCGACGGGCCCAAGAGCACAATGCCACGCCGCCCAATCGCCTTGCGCAGCGCCTCGGCCAGCGCCTCTGCCGCGGCCTGGACGCGCGCGGCCGTGGAGCCTTGGACGGTGAGCTCTACGAGATGCGCGGCGGGCGGCAACTGCAGGCGCTGCCGCATCTGCAGCTCGGCCTGGAAAAATCCCCGGTAGTCGTGCCGCGCCGCGGCTTGGATCGCGTAGTGAGTGGGGCAGTACGTCTGAATGAACACCTGCCCGGGCCGCTCGCCGCGCCCCGCGCGTCCCGCTACCTGCGTGAGCAGATCAAAGGTCCGCTCGCCGGCGCGGAAATCCGGCAGGTTCAACGCGGTGTCCGCCGAGATGACGCCCACCACAGTCACCTGCGGCAAGTCCCACCCTTTCGCCACCATCTGCGTGCCGACCATCAAATCCACCTGATGGGTCTTGATCGCCTCGTAGAGCTGCCGGTGGCTGTCGCGCCCCGTGGTGGTGTCGCGGTCCATCCGGCCGATGCCGGAGGCGGGAAAGAGCCGGTGCAGCTCGGATTCGATGCGCTCGGTGCCCGCGCCCCGGAACCGCACGTACCCCTTGTGGCAGGCGGGGCACGTCTCGGGCGGCGGCTGATGCGCGTTGCAATAGTGGCAGCGCACTCGTGACGACTGGGCGTGATAGACCATGGGCACGTCGCACTGCGCGCAGCGCACCACCGTGCCGCAGACCGGGCACATCAGCGTCCGGGCGAACCCCCGGCGGTTCAGCAGGAGGATGGCTTGTTCGTTCGACTGCACCACCCGCTCCAGCGCGCGCTGGAGGCGCCGCGAGAGAGGCAGCAGGCGGTGCCGCGCCCCCAGCTCCTCGCGCATGTCAATCAGCTCAATGGCAGGAAGCGGCCGGCCGGCGACGCGCTCCGGCAGCTCCAGCAATTGCGCGCGGCCCGAGACGGCCTCGAAATAGCTTTCAATGGAGGGGGTCGCGCTGCCTAAAATCAACGGCGCGCCGGCGCGCCGCGCGCGCTCCCGCGCGACGTCGCGGGCATGGTAGCGGGGCACGTCGTCCTGCTTATAGGAGGGGTCGTGCTCCTCGTCCAGGATGATGACCCCCAGGGGCGCGACCGGCGCGAAGACGGCGGAGCGCGTGCCGACGACCACGCGCCGGCGCCCTTCCAGCAGCTCCTGCCAGGTCTGCGCCCGCTGGCGCGCCGTCACGCGGCTGTGCCACAGCGCCACCGCCTCGCCGAACCGCTGGCGGAACCGGTCAATGGTTTGCGGGGTCAGCGCGATCTCCGGCACAAGCACCACCGCCGCTTTGCCTTGCGAGAGCGACAAGTCCACCGCGCGCAAATAGAGTTCGGTCTTCCCTGACCCGGTCACGCCATGCACGAGAAAGGTTTCATGGCGGCCGGCGGAGAGGTCGGCGGCCATGCGATTCCACGCCGCCTGCTGGGGTTCAGTGAGCTGGAGAGGCGGCTCTTCCGCGCGCGCCGGCACCGCGGGCAGGGCCGGCTCCATGCGCGCCGGCGCGGCGGCTCGCGGCGGCCGAATCCGGAGCGCCGAAGGCACGATGCTGGCACACGCTTCGCCCAGGCTGCAGTAGTAGTAGTCCGCGATCCACCGCGCCAACTCAAATCCCTCCGGCGGAAGCACGGGGGCGGCGTCCAAAACGCGGAGCAGCGTTTTCAACCGGCGGCGGAGACGGCTGCGGGACTGGAGCCGCACGACCATGCCGACCAATCGCCGGTGGCCGAACGGGGCCACGACCCGCATGCCGGGCTGCACGCGGGAGCGCATCGCGTCGGGGATCGCGTAATCGAACGCGCGATTAATCGGCAGGTTGAAGACCACTTGCGCAACCATGGAGCCCGGCCGCTCAGCCGCGGTCCTCGAGGAGCTGCTTGACCTTTTTCAAATCCACCCACGCGAACTTCTTGGCCGGCGGATTGCGCAGCAGGTAGGCCGGATGAAACGTCGGCACCACCGGGGTGCCGTGATAGTCCCACACCTGCCCGCGGACTTTGGTGATCGCCACATGGGGTCCGAGGATGGCCTTGGCGGCGACCGAGCCGAGCAGGCAGATCACCTTGGGCTGCACGATCGCCAACTGCTGCTCAAGAAACGGCAGGCAGGCCTCGATCTCATCCGGCTCCGGCAGGCGGTTGCCCGGCGGGCGGTCTTTGAGGACGTTGCAGATGTAGACGCCCTGGCGCGCGAAGCCCATCGCCTCGATCATCTTGGTGAGCAACTGGCCCGCGGCGCCCACGAAGGGCTTGCCCTGCAGGTCTTCGTCCCGGCCCGGCGCCTCCCCGATGAACACCAGCTTGGCGTCCGGATCACCGTCACTGACGACGGCGTGCGTGCGGGTGCGGTAGAGCGAGCAGGCTTGACAGGCTTCCACTTGCTTGACCAGCGCCGCCAGCGCGTCGCGCTTGGCGCCGCCGGCCGGCGCGCGCGGCAGCGGGGGCGACGCCTGACGATGGCGCGGTACCCGGCGGACCTCAATCGCGCGCAGGCCCTCCGCGTATCGCTTCAGGCCGCGCGCGATTCGCCGTACGTCGTCACTCATGCGCAGGTCATCCGCCAATCCACTCCACAATATCCTCAGCGGCGCGGGGACGGCCCAGCCGCTGCGCGCACGTCCGCATCAGCTCGAGGCGGGCGGGACGATTCAACAGCGTCACCACCTGCACGACCGCATGCTCGGGGCGTTCTGCGAGGACCGCGGCGCCTTCCCGAACCATCACCTCGGCATTGAACTGCTCCTGGCCGGGGATCACGCCGCACAACACCAGCGGCAGTCCCACGGCGGCCGCTTCCGCCACCGCCAGCCCGCCGGCCTTGCTCACCATCACGTCGCTGGCCTGCATCAACTGGGGCATCGTGTCCACGAATCCGAACACCTGCATCGGCATCGCGGCGGACAAGGCCACGTCCTGCAAACGCTGCCGAAGGCGCTCATTCTGGCCACACACGACCAGCAACTGCAGCCGTTCCCCCCAGGCCGACCCAGGCTCGCACAATTTCCGGACGATCAGCTCCATCGGCCCGACCCCCATGCCGCCGCTGACGACCAAGACCGTGCGACGAGCCGGGTCCAACCCCAGCTGCCGGCGCAGCGCGTCCCGATCCACCGGCCGGCCGAACGCTTCGGCCACCGGGACGCCCAGCACCGCCAACCGCTCGGCCGGAACGCCGCGCGCCCGGCACCAGCCGGCCGTAATCTCGGATCCCACCACGACGAGATCGGCTCCGGGCGTGAGCCAGAGGCGATGCGGAAAGAGGTCCGTGACGACCACGACCAGACGGCTCGACAAGCGGCCGGCGCGGCGCTCTGACGCTAGCAACTCGGCGGGAAAAAAGTGGGTCGCGATGACGACATCCGGCGGGTTCGCGCGAAGCGCCCGCAGGAACCGGTTCCCGATGAGCTTGTTCCAGAGGCGCCGGAGCGGGCGCCACACCGGCGCCGCCCAGACCTGGTCCAGCATCCAATATCCCGACGCCCATAACCCTGGCGCATGACGGACCATCCATTCATAAAACCACGGGTAGCCGGAGCGCCACCATCCGGGGGTGAGGGCCAGACAGTCCTCGCAGATCACATGCGCCGAGGGCCAGCGGCGGCGTGCCGCTTCGGCAATGGCCTCAGCCGCCCGGCGATGGCCGGCGCCTGCGATGACGTATCCGACGACGATGCGAATCGGCGTACCGGGGTTCCGGGGACGCACTCTTAGTAGGGGTGCTCGAACCGGCGGAACAGATCGTAATAACCTGAGAGCTTGACCCAGAGCGAGAGCGGATACTGATCGCGCTCCGTCATCTTGATGCGGCGGAGGGCGAACAGGTCGTCATTGCGCCGGCGCACGCCGCGGTTGGTCGTGCACGCCGCGCGATAGCCCGCGGCCTCGGCCACGGCCTGCGCCTGGGGGGTGTAGCCGCCGACCGGGTAGCTAAGCCAGTCCACCGTCTGCCCCAGCTCCTGCTCCAGCACCCGCTTCGACTCGACCAGTTCCAGCTCCACCGCCTCCTCGGAGGCCAGCGGCAGGTAGGTGTGGTGCAGCGTGTGGCTGCCGATCGCGATGCCCTCGTGCCCGATGGCGCGCACCTGCTCCCACGTCATGAAGCCCGGCAGGCCGATCTCGTTGGGGGTCACAAACACCGTGGCGGGAAACTCGAATCGCCGCAACAGCGGGGCGGCGATCGTTGCCGTCTCTTCGTAGCCGTCATCGAAAGTCATCACCAGATGCCGGGGCGGGATCGGCGCGCCGCGGCGCAGCTTCTCGACCACTTCCGCCAGCCCGATGACGCGATAGTGCCGCTTGGCCATCCAGACCAATTGCCGCTCAAAGCTTTCCGGCGTGACGGTCGGCACATGGTCCCCCGCCGGCTCACCGATGCGGTGATAGACCAGGATCGGGACGGTCCGCTCCCAGATCATGCGTCACCCGCCTTCCGGCAATGCACGAGGAAATTCCCTCCGTGCTTTAGGCGCGGCACCACGCGGATGCCGGCGACGGCATAGGGCCAGCCGCATTGCCGCAGCACGCGGGAGAGCTGGCTGGGCTTGAGCTGCCCCACAAACCGGAACCCATGACGGCAGACCAACGCATTGAATTGGCTGATGTCATGGTAGCACGCATGCTTCTCCAGGTGCACATGCTCATGCTCCTCATGGGCGTGCGCAAAGGTGGACTTGTGCAGGAACCACCCGCCCGACTTGATGAGCCGCGCGATAGTCTGGAGAGCGCCATCCAGGTCGAAGAGATGCTCGAGCACGTCCCACGTGAGCACCGCGTCATACGGCTCGGCGGGCAACTGCTCCGGCTTGGTAATATCAAACTGGCGCACGGACAGGCCATGCCGGCGAAACCGCCACCCGGCGTACTCGAAGGTCTTGCCGCCGACGTCCACGTAATCGCAGCGGATGCCGCGCCGGCCCAGGTAACACGTCAATCCCCCGACCCCGCCGCCGAAATCCAGCACGCGCATCAGCCCGTAGCGTCGGCAGGCGCGCTCCACCACCTGGAACCAGGCCTGCTTGTCGCGGCATGCCTCCCAGTAGCTCAACTGGTAGAGGTAAATCGGCGTCTGGGCGTAATAGGACAAGACCGGACCCTCATCGGTCGCTTCGGCCACCCGGCGCTGCGCGGCTTGATCCGCCCCGTCCCGCTCGCGCCAATAGGCCTGCGCAATGTCCTTGAGAGGCTGCTGAAGATAGGCGGTCAGATCGTCAAAGACGCCCGCGGCGGCGCGCCCGTCCACCCCGCCCCAGGCAGGACATTCTGCATTGAGCCGCGCATCCTGCATGTCGTTCATCGCTTTCTTGATGGGTGCAGCATCGGCTCGCACGCCGAGAGCGTCCGCACGACCTCCGTGGCCAACCCGGTGCCGAACTTCGTCCGGTCGCCGCCGGCCAGGCCGTCCAAAAAATAGTTCAGCATACGGTCCATCGCCGGCGAGGAGGAGGCCGGACCCAGCGGGGAGAACTCCACCGGCTCCGCGCGCCCGGTCTCGGACCGGGCGGCGAACGCAAATGGCGCGACCCCGGCGGCAGGATCGGCCGAATCATCCGCGCGGTAGATGCGGGTGTCCGTGAATACGCTCAACGCGCGCCGCCGCGCCGGCGAGAGCCGGCCGGCGTGAATCCACCCGCACCCCCCGGCCGGGAACTCCAGCCGCAGGCTCACCATCTCCGGCGCGCCGCCGGCATTCCTCGGCCCTCCGAGCGCCGCGACCTGCGAGGGCGCCTGGCCGAACAGGTCCAGGCAGAGGCTGACGTCGTGCGGCGCCCAATCCCACAGCGCGGGCACGTCGTCACGAAACGGGCCCAGCGCCATGCCCTCAGACCACACGACCCGGATGGGCTCCCCCTCCCGCGCCAGCGCCTCTTTCACCGCGCCGTACGACGGACTGAAGAGCTGGGTGTGGTCCACGAGGACCGGCACCCGGCTCGCGGCCACCCGCCGATGCAACCGCTCCGCCGCCGCGAGGTCCAGGCACAACGGCTTCTCGATGATACAAGGTTTGCCGGCCTCGAGGCAAGCCTCCAACAGCGCCGCGTGCGTCTGGGGCGGAGTCGCCACGATGACCGCATCGCACTCCGCCTGGATCACATCCGCCCAGTCCGGCACCACGGTCGCCCCCGCCGCCCCCAACCCTTTCAGGCGCTCCGGATGGCGCGTCCCCACGTGCGTCAATCGGCAGCGTGATGGCAGCGCCGCCAGGGCGCGCACATACACCTGCCCCCACCGCCCCAACCCAATCAACCCTATTCTCACCGCGGCGGCCATCGTCACACGTCGCCGGCTGCGACCGAATTGGCCACGGGTGACGCCGGAGATGGGCGCCCGGCGCGCGAAGCCGACGGGCCATCGCAGGCGGCAGGACCCGTGGCCCGGCGCTTCATGCCCCGGCGTAGTTGGCCGCCGCCCACGCCATGAATCGCTTCAACCCCTCCTCAAGCGGCACGGCCGGCGCATAGCCCAGATGCGCCGCGGCCTTGCTGATGTCCGGGCAGCGGCGCTGCGGCTCGTCCTGGGGATAGCTGTCCGGGTAAGACGCCAGGCGGATGTCCAGCGACCGGCCCAAAACGCGTTCCAGCGTCTTGGCCAGCTCGAACATGGAAATCTCCGGCGTGGGATTGCCGATGTTGTAGGGCTCCCCCCGATGCCCCGCGAGGAGCGCCTTCAGGAACCCGGTCACCGCATCGGTCACGTAGCAGAAGGTGCGCGTCTGCCGGCCGTGGCCGTACACGTGGATCGGCTGGCCCGCGACGATGCGGCTGGCGAAGTTCGGCAGCACGCGATAATCGCGCTCCTGCATGCCCGGTCCGTACACGTTGAAGGGACGGACCATCGCCGTCGGCACGCCGTGGCGCTCATGGAAGATCGCGCAGAGCGTCTCGCCGAGCCGCTTGGATTCATCGTAGCAGGCCCGCGGCCCGATGCAGGAGACGTTGCCCTGGTAGGTCTCCGGTGTGGGCAGGTGCCGCTCGTCCGGGTCGCCGTAGATCTCGCTGGAGCTGAAGAACAGGAACCCTTTGAGGCGCGGCTGCTGCCGAGCCAACAACAGCAGGTGCTTGGTGCCGAGGGTGGCGACCTCCAGCGTCTCCAGGGGGAACCGCTGGTAATAAGCCGGGCTGGCGATCCCGGCCGCGTGGATAATGTAGTCCATCGGCATCGGCAGGGTGACGGGCTGCGTGATGTCGTGCGCGATGAACTCATAGCCGGCATCCGCCGGAGGCGTGACCGCGGGACCGCCGGTCGCGTTGTTGTCCATCACGATGAGGCGGCAGGGCGCCCTCAGCACCCGGCGGTTCAGCGCGGCGAAGACGGCGGTGAAATACCGGCCCAGGAACCCGTGCCCGCCGCAGAGGAGGATGGACGCGCCGTCAAACGCGCCGGCGTCCGGGCCCAGCCCGTCCACAATCTGCTCGATGTCGCTGGGAACGTACAGCCGGCTCATCGCTTCACCACTTCCAGCGCCGGCAGCGGCACGATGAACTCCCCGCCTCCCTCCAGGAAGGCGCGGTGCTTGGCCAGGATGGAGGGCGCGAAATTCCAGGCGAGGATCAACGCATCATTCGGGCGCAGCGACGACTCATAGAGGGCGGAGGCCGGACGCACCGGCAGGTGGTGGCCGGGCGAATAGAGCCCCTGCTTCCACGGGCTGTCATCCACGACATAGTCCACCAGGTCCGGACCGATGTCGAAATGGAACATCAGCGTCGTCGCCTTGGCCGGCGCCCCGAAGCCGGCAATCCTGCGCCCCTGCGCTTTGCGGCTTCGCAGCAGCTCCAGCAATGGCGCCTTGAGCCCGGCAATCCGGTCGTGAAACGTCCGGTAGGTCTCGAGGCTGGCCATCCCCCGTTCGCGCTCCAACGCCACCAGCTCCTCCACCCGCGGGCTGACCGGCCACGGCCCGCCCAGGCGCTGGGCGATCCCGCGCAGCGACCCGCCATGCGGGTCCACGCGGATGGCATCCACCAGCTCCAGCCCGTGCCGGCGGAAGAAGTCGCGCAGCGGCGTGACGGTATGGTAGCTCACGTGCTCGTGATAGATGGTGTCGAAGAGCAGCTTGTCCAGCACATCCACCAGGTAGGAGACCTCAAACACGAATACCCCGGCCGGGGCCAGCAGATGCGCCACGCCGTCCACCATGCCGCCCAGATCATCCGCATGGGCGAAGACGTTGTTGGCCGCGATCAACCTGGCCTCCCACCTTTCCCGCTTCAACGCGCGCGCCATCTCCGGCGTGAAGAAATCCGGCCGGGTGGAAATTCCGGAGGCGGTCGCCTGGGCGGCAATTGCCCGGGCCGGATCCACCCCGAGCACCTGCATGCCGGCCTGCTGGAAGAACCGCAGCAGCGTGCCGTCATTGCTGCCGATCTCGACGACGGCTGACCCCGCCGGCATCCGAGTGAACGCCAGCATCGCCTCCGCGTAGCGGCGGAAATGCTCCACAAAGACCGGCGAGGTGCCGGACACGTACACGTAGTTGCGGAACAGCAGCTCGGGGTCCACGACGTCCCGCAATTGCAGATGGCCGCAGGCGCGGCAGAGCCACAGGTTGAGGGGAAACCGCGGTTGGGGCACGGCCAGCTCCGCGTCGGTCACGAACGCATTGGCCAGCGGCGTGGCGTTGAGCGAGAGGGCTTGATCCAACTGCCGGGAGCCGCACAGCCGGCAGTCGTCCCGGGTGCGCAGGGAGATGGCGCTCATCCGATGGGAGCGAGAGCCAGCGGCGGGATCCGAACCGTGTCCGCTTCGTAATTGACCATGTCGCGGGGATGGCGCGCAAACGCGAACATGACTGAGGCGGCGGTAAACAGCATGACGTGCTCGTATTGGGGCGGCGTATAGAACATCTGCCCGGCTGTGATGGTCCATACCTCCGGGGCCTCGCGGCTGCCGGCCGGCCGGTGCGCGTAGCGCATTTCGCCCGACTGCAGCCAGCAGTAGTGGTGGTCGGTCTTGTGGTAATGGTTGCCCCGCACCGCCCCGGCGACCGACGTGATCACGGCGACGCTGGAGATGGGCAGATCGAGCAAATTATGGATGGCCCCCCGCTCATCCACGAACGGCGGCCGGATGGACACCAGCGTGGACGGCACCGGGCCGCGCTTCGCGCTCATCGGGCCGCCCCGGCCAGCGCCTCCCGCCGGATGCGCGCGCGCCAGTCGTTCAATAGATCTTCCAACGTTTGCGTGAAGGGGATCGCCGGGTGCCACCCGGTCCGTTCGGCAAATTTGCCGTAGTCGCCCCTCAGCACCGGCACGTCGCTGGGCCGGAACCGCTGCGGATCCGGCTCCACGCGGATGGACGCGGTGCTCAGCTTCAACAGGATGCCGAGCATGTCCCGGATGGACCAGTCCCGCCCGGAGCAGAGGTTGTAGACCTCGCCCGGCTCGCCATGCTCCAACGCCAGCCAATAGCCCCGGACGATGTCGCGGGCGTCGCTGAAATCCCGGCGGGCGTCCAGATTCCCAACCCGCACCACCGGCTCCTGCCGCCCGGCCTCAATGAGCGCAATCTGCTTTGCGAAGTTCGAGCTGGCGAACATCTCGCCGCGGCGCGGGCCGGTATGGTTGAACGCCCGCGTGCGCACGATGTGCATGCCGTAGCTCTTGGCGTATTGATAGCCCATCAAATCCTGCGCCACTTTGGACACCGCGTACGGGCTGAGGGGGCGCAACGGGTTGGTTTCCTTGATCGGCAGCTCATCCGCCTGGACCAGGCCGTATTCCTCCGAGCTCCCGACGACCAGCACGCGCGTCGCCGGCCAGCCGTCCCGCAGCGCCTCCAAGAGATTCACCTGCCCCATGATGTTCGTCATCGCCGTGTCGGACGGCGCGGCCCAGGAAGCCGGCACGAACGATTGGGCCGCCAAATGGAACACCCGGTCGGGGCGCGCTTCGAGCACAGCGCGGCGCACAGAGACCGGATCACGCAGATCTCCCTCCAGCAGCGTGATGCGCCCGCGCAGATGGTCAATGTGCTCGGTCTTGCTCCGCCACCGCTGGATCCCGATAATCTCGACGCCGGGCTGCTGCTCCAGCAGCCACTCGGCCAGATGGCTCCCGACGAATCCGGTGATGCCGGTGATCAGGACGCGCATGACGTGCTCTCCTGTGCCGTGGAGGGTTGGTAGCGGTCCCGCACCAGCTCCCAATACTTGGCCCACTTCAGGAAATTCACCCAGGCGTACAGCAGGGCGAACACCAGCCCGTACCAGCCCTCCCGATATCCCTGTTTCTTGACGTAGCTTTTCCAAAACACCTTGAGCGGCTTCCAGGTGAGGTGGTACCGGACGAGCTTGGAGGGCAGCACGCCCTGCTCATCCAGCATCTCCTTGGCCTCGAGCGAGGTGTAGCGGTTCTGCCGGAGGACGAATTGGTCCAGGCTGGTGAACGGATAGTGCAGGATCGGCGCCTCCAGCGTCCCGATGGTCCCGTTCACCTTGAGGATATGGTGCACGCAGCCCTCGAAATGGCAGGCCGATTTCCGGTAGAGGGTGTGGTAATAGTGGTGCCAACCGCCGCGCATCATCCAGTGGCCGAGAAAGTTGTTTTGGCGGCGCACGTTGAACGCCGCGTGGGGCGTGCCCTCCGCCAGCATCCGCTGCAGCGCCGCGCACAGCTCGTCGCTGACGACGTCATCGCCGTCCAACTGGAGCACCCAGTCGTGCGCCGCCGCATGGGCGCCCACATTGCGCTCTTCGCCGAAGCTGCCGGAGAAGGCCCGGCTGATCACCTGCGCGCCAGCGCCCCGGCAGATCTCCACCGTCCGGTCCGTGCTGAGGCCGTCCACCACTACGATGTCCTTCACCCACCGCACGCTGTCCAGGCAGCGGGCGATGCGCGCCTCTTCATTCTTGGTCAGCACGACCACCGACAGACGAGCGCGGTCAGGAGAAGCTGGCATGGGTCATGGAGACGGAACGCGGCGAAGCGCCGCGACGATGACGGCAGGGGTGGCGCAGGCGGTGCCATCCCAGACGAAGCAATTGCGCGCCGTACGAGGCGCACACCGACCACCGCAGCTTGCTCTGCCCGGCGGCGCGCTCCGTAAACTGGTAGGGCACTTCCTGCACGCGGTGCACGCATTGCGTCACCAAAATTTCCAAGAGGATTTTGAACCCGCGCGGCGCAGGGGCAATGCTGCGCACCACCTCCGCGCGGGCCACGAAATAGCCGGAGGTGGCGTCCGCCACCGGTGTCAGCGGCCGGGCCAGCCAATTGGCCAGGCGGGACAGCGCCCACCGCCAGGCCGCAAATGTTTGGATGCAAGCGCCGGACACGTAGCGGCTGGCCACCACCACATCCTGCCCCGCCTGCACGGCCTTCGCCAGCGACGGCAGCAGCTCCGGCGGATGGCTGAGGTCCGCATCCATGACGCCGATCATCTCGCCCCGAGCCTGCCGGATGCCCTCCAAGACCGCCTGGGCGAGATCGGGCTGGCCGTGGCGCTGCACCACGCGCCCCAGGCGCAGGCGGGCCAGCGCCGCCTCCGCGGCCGCGATGGTGCCGTCCGTGGAGCCGTCATCCATCACCAGCACTTCCAGCTCTTCCGGCCACCCGAGGCGCACGGCGGCCACTCGGTCCAGCAAGGGCTCAATGGTCAGCCGCTCATTGTAGGTTGGGATCACCAGGGTGAACATTGGGAACAGATATGATAGCACGAGAAGAGACCGTGATAGAATAGTTCTCTTATGCTTACTGGCTCAACTCCGTGGTGGAACCGGCGCTGGCTTTGGCTGGCCGGCCTCGGGTTGGGATTCCTGCTCCGGTTTCCGGGGAATTTCCTGCTCCACCCCCCCTTCTTGATGGATCTAGACGTCTACCGGGCCGTGGCCCTGCGCGTCGTCCAGGGCCAAGCCGCCGCCCTGTATGATCCCACCAGCTCCGCCGTGATGCTGTTCAAGTACGCGCCGTGCTGGGCCCTGGCCTGGATTCCGCTGGCCTGGATTCCGGCTCAGCCGGCCGCCGTGGCGTGGGCGGCGCTGACCGTCGGTTGGCTGGTGCTGTCCTGCTGGGCTGGGCTGGAGCTCTGCCGGCGGGCCGGGGTCGATGATCCGCCCTGGCTGATCGTCGCCGCCATGTTCCTGCTCGTCCGGTCGCTCACCGCGGAGTTTCTGAACGGCCAAGTGGATCTGCTCTGGGGGTTGCTGGTGATCGGCTTCCTGTTGGCGGAGGATGCCGGACGGATGTGGCTCGCCGCAGCGTTGTTGGCCCTTGGGATCTCGCTGAAATTGCCCGCCGCCGTGGTGTTGCTCTACCTGCTGCTCAGCAGGCGATGGGCGACGGCCGGGCGCACCGTCGCGTGGCTGGTTGGATTCAACGCGCTCAGCAGCTTTGCGATGCAGCCGGGCCGCCCGCTGCATCTGTTCGGCGACTGGATCCGCGTGCTGCTCTCCAGCGGGGCCGGCCGGGCGTTTGAGATCGGCAATCAGTCGCTGTTAGCCCTGCTGGGCCGCTTCCTCATGGCCGGTCCGTACGGCCTCCACGTGGCGTCGTGGCCCGCGACGATGATTGTCGAGCTGTATGCCGCGACCTCGCTGATCCTGCTGGGACTGGTCGTCTGGCCGCGGCAACCGGCCGGGGAGCGGCGGACGCGCCTGATCTATGACGGCGCGCTGTTGATGGTCCTGATGGCGCTCTGCTCGCCCACGGTCTGGGTCGCCACCTACAGCGCGCTGCTCTTCCCGGCGATGTTGGCGCTGTCGAATCTGTGGACGACCCGCCGGTGCTTCCCGTCGCTGTTGGGGTCCCTGGCCGCCGGGCTGCTTCTGTTGGGGTTGAGCATCATGACGCACAGCGCGTTGTGGCGGGCGATCGGGATGCGAAGCATCCGCGGAGAAACGTACGTCTTTCTAGTGCTTATGATCCTGCCGTGGTTCGCTCTGGCGCTGTTTGGGACGCTGTGGGTCCAGCGCCGCCGGATGCTGCGCCGGCCTGGCGCTTGATCGTGAGATATTTCGAGTAGCTGATCCACTGGTACGCCCCGCCCCGCCACGCCAGCCACCAGCCGAGCGCCCCGTCGCGATAGCCCTGCTTGAGGATCGCGCCGCGGACGAACCGGTCCACGGTGCGCCAAAACGCTTTGCCCCAGGAGACGCGTCGGCCGTCGGCGATCCACTTCTGCGCCTCGAGCGTGGTGTGGCGGTCCTGCTTCTTCAGGAAATCCTCGCGATCGCGGTAGGAATAGTGGAGCAGGTCGTGCCGCAGCGTGCCCCAGGGGCGGTCGGACAACGCGCGCGGATGCACAGTGGTTTCTTCCCAGCGGAATACCGACCATTTGAAGAGCTTCATCTGCGCGCTGGGATACCAGCCGCCGTGGCGGATCCACCGGTCGCCCAGGAAATTGCGCCGGGGGATCGCGTACGTGTCCTGCGGCGGGGTCCCGCGAAACAGCGCCTGGATCTCCCGTGCTAGCTCCGGGGTGACCCGCTCATCGGCGTCGAGGCTGAGGACCCATTCATGCCGCGCCTGCGCGTAGGCCCAGTTGCGGTGGCGGCCTTCGTTCTCCATCGTTCGGCGCAGCACCCGCGCGCCCAACGATTCCGCCAGGCGGACGGTGTCGTCGGTGGAATTGTCGTCAATCACCAGGACCTCGCCGGCCCACGCCACGCTGCGGATGCAGTCGGTCAGGCGCGCGGACTCGTTCTTGGTCAAGATGACGACGGAGAGGGGGACGGGTCGGTCCATGCTGCCGCGAACGCCTCCGGAGTCTCGGCCTGGAGCACTCGCGCGCGATGCGCCCAGCGGAACCCCCGCAAGGCCGCAGCCCAGGCCAGGCTCGTGGCGACCACCGTATGAAACCGCTTTTTCTGCCGCGCCAGGATCCACCCGAATGCCGCGAGGTCGGCACCGTATGAGGGCATAGCATACCATATCACATCGCCGTGGGGGGCCAACCCGACGGAGCGGAACAGCTCGTCTTTTCGCTCGACGACCGCGCGCGGCGCGTAGAGATATAGATACGTCCGCCGGCGCACCACGGACAGCAGCGCCTCCAGAATCCGCCGCAGCTCCGGGCTCCCGGCCGGGGGCCAGGCCAACCACGGCAACGCCACCCGGCGCCAGCGGCCCCACCGCGCCTCGCACCGCTCGCGGTTGCGCTGGAACAGTGCGTCGCGATCCGGCAGCTGCTTGACGCTTTGGTGCTCGGCATGGAACACGTAGCTGTCCTGGGCAATCACGCATCGGTAGCCGGCCGCCTGGACCCGCATGCCGTAATCTTCGTCTTCAAAAAACAGCCGCTCGATCTCCTCGTTGAGCGGCCCGATCCGATGGATCACGTCCCGTTTGATCAGGAGGCAAAACCCGACGCACGTGCCGATCTCGCCGTACACGCCGCGCTTGGAGCGGATCGCCGCGGCATAGTCGTCCATCGCCATGCCGCTCGGCAGCCGCTCCCCAAAGGTGTTGCTGGCCGGATGCACCACCCCGATCTCAGGGTGCGCCTCGGCCAGCGCGATCAGGGGCGAGAGCCACCCGGGCGTGAAGACCAGGTCGTTGTTCAACAGGCAGACGTACGGCGCCGTCGAGGCGCGCAGCCCGCGGTTCATGCCTTTGGAAAACCCTTCGTTGGACTCGTTCTGCAACAGCTGCACCTCCTCGATGGCGCCGGCGGGCCGCACGGAGCGAAGCAGCGCGCGCACCGGGGGTTCGCTGGCGTTGTCCACGATGAGCAGGCGCGAGGGCACGTCCGTGCAGCGCAGCAGGCTCTCGAGACAGCGGGTGACGTGCTCAAGCTGATTCCAGCTCAACAAGACTAACTCGCACTGGATGCGGCTCATGCGGCTCTGGCCTCGCCGGCCGCGCCCGCGGGCAGCCATGAGCATCCCAGCCGTTCGGCGGCCGCCTGCGCGATCTGCGCGGCCCGGTGCCAGTACGTATGGCGCGCCCACGTGACCGCTTGCCCGCGGGCGGCAGTGGCCAACCGCCGGGCGGGCTGGCGCAGCGCATCGTCAATGTGCTCCCAGAGCTCCGATGGCCGCTCGTAGGCGAGGTAGTGCTCCCCTTCCCGCAATCCCAACTCTTGCAGCTCTTCGTCCGCCAGGCGGTTGGTCACCAGGAGGGCCCCGGCGCACAACACCTCAAAGACGCGCATGTTCACTTCGCGCCGAATGGAAAAATTGACCCCCACGGCCGCTCGGCCGTAGATCGCGCCCAGGCCATGGGCCGGCGCGTGGCCGACGACGCTGCGAGGATAGCGCTCGCGCAGCGCTTGCATGTAAAACTTGCGCGGCACTCCGCCCTCCGTGCCGATGAAGGCCGCGTCCCATCGCGTCTCCGCCGGCCGGGGCGGCCCGTGCCATTCCGGATCGCAGCCGACCGGCACCCAGACGCCCTGCACGGCGGCGGCGGCCGGCCGGTGGGCGCAGCAGGTCAGATCGTAGCGGCGCGCCAGCCGGCGCAGGTGCGTCCAGGAATGCGGCAAGTGCGTGTCCACCGCGTAGAGAATGCGCGGGCGCAGCCGCTCAGGCAGATCATGGTCGTACGCCCCGTGATCAATCCGGAGATACGCGGTGTAGCCCTCGGGAATCCGGTGGGCCTCCCGCGTCCAAAAGTGCGAGACGGCGACCCCCAGCCCTCGGTAGGCCCGCTCAAAATAGACGCCGAGCGTGTCCTCCCGCGTGCGGTCGAACACCAGCGCGAGACGGGGGGCGGTGGAAATCATCGGCGACCCGTCATCAACTCGTCCACCGTCACGCAAACCCCGTTGCGCCGCAGCGTGAAGCCGCGCTCCCCTTCCTGGATCATCACCGGCCGCACCCCGCACCACCCGGCCCACCGGGCGAGCCCCCGGTACGTGCGCTCGTGATCCACGAGCACCCACCGCACCCGGCCGAGCAGCATCCGCGGCGCCAGCCACAGCCACAACCCGGCATAGAACACGGGACGAGGCCAGGCGATCACGCGCTGCTTCGGCGTCGAGCCGATCATCCTCTCACCTGCCAGAGGATTGCCTTTGGCAATCCTGGCACCGACGGGGCCAGCCTCCGGCTGACTGGCGGGTGAGAGGATCATCTCCTGCACGTCCCGGCCGATCCAGCCTTTGATCAGATGCGTCACCGGCACGCCGGCCTCATTCAAGACCACGGCGCACTCGCGCGCGCCGCGCCAGCCGCGTTCGACGACGGAGATGACGTGTTTAGGCGACATCGGACAACACGGATTCGCAGGCATCCAGCACATCTTCGGGCGACAAGTTCGTCAGGCACGCCCGTTCATAGGGACACGGCGGAAGGCGAAACTGATGATAGCAGGGTCGGCACGGCAGTTCGGATTGATAGACGATGCGGTGACGGGCTGTCGGCGGATACGGGCCGTAGACGATGGGATCCACCGGGCCGAATACGGACACCGTCCGCACGCCCTGGCTGGCCGCGATATGGATGGGCCCGCCGTCATTAGCCATGACCAGCATGCAGCTTCCGACCAGGCTGATGAATTGGCCCAAGGTCGTTTGGCCGCTCAGGTCTATGGCCGCGGGACCGATCGCTTGGGCGATCCCCTCGCAGATCGCATGGTCGTTGGGCTCCCCGAAGACCAGGATCCGGGCGCCATACCGCTGGCAGAGGGTGCGGCCGACCTGGATAAAGCCGTCTTTCGACCACCGACGGAAGTGCGCTTGGATGCCCCAGCTGATCCCGCCGGCCGGCACGAGCCCGATCACCATGGCGTCCGGCAGGATGCCCAGGCTGTGGAGGCGCTGTGTAGCCTCGGCGCGGTCGTCAGCCGTGGGCACCAATTCCAGCTCCTCCTCCAGCAGCCGAATGCCGATCATCTCCAGCAACTGCCGGTAATGCTCCACCACGTGGCGGTCTTGAAACCCGTCCATCGCCATGCCGTGCGTCAAAAATCTTCCGCGTCCGCGAAAATCAAACCCGATTCGGCGCGGCACGCCCAGGAGGGCCAGGAGAAAGCTGTACCGTTCTCCCAGCGAAAGGTCAATCGCCAGATCAAACCGCCCGCGCCGGATCTGCCGCAACAACGAGAAGACGATCTGGCCACCCCGCAACTTGGATCGCCTCCAGTTGGTCAGCACTTCGTCTTTCTCATAGACGAACAGCACATCGAGATTTGGATTGCGGCGCAGGATTTCCTGCGTGCGGCGGTTGCCCAAATAGGCCACGAAGGCCTGCGGGAAGGCCCGGCGCACCGCCCGGAGCAGCGGCGTGGAAAACAGCACGTCCCCGATGCCGAAGGGGTTGACGAGCAGGATGCGCTGAGGCGCGTAGCGGTCGGGCATCGGCTTAGAGTGCGCACAACCGCTGCACGGCCGCGGCCACGTCGTCCACGGAAATCGCGTCCAAGGTCGGCTTCCACAGCACCACGTGCCCGGCTCCCCAGGGCCCCCACCGGACCGGACCGGCGGCCGGGTCCGTCGTGCCGAACAACGCGACGACCGGCGTCCCAACCGCAGCGGCCAGATGGACCGGACCGCTATCATTGGAGACCAGCACCCGCGCGCGATGCAGCACGGCGGCGAGCTGGCGCAACGACAGCCGGCCGACGAGATCCAGCACATCATCGCGGCGCGCCAACCACTGGCCTGCCTGGGATTGGTGCTCGACACCGCCGATGACCGCGACCGGACCCCCGCCCAACCGAACCGCTCGTTCAATCAGCGCGTCGTAGCGTTCGCGCGGCCATTGCTTCCGAAGCACCGAGGCCCACGGATGTACCACGAGAACTGGCCATCCGGCGCCGGACCGTCGCTCGTTGAGGAGTCGGGCGGCGCCGTCCAAATCCTCCGGCAAGATCGGCACGCGCAGCGACGAGACCGGCTCCAGAGATTCGCCAAGCGCCGCGGACGCCAGCGCCATATTGGAAAGCACCTCATGCCGGGCGCCGCCGGCCTTGTCGTCCGCGATTGCGGCCGTCAACGCCCACGCCCACTTGCGGCGATAGCCGACCCGGACCGGCGCCCCCGCGAGCCAGGCCGCCACGTGCCAGGCCTTGGTGGGATTGGCGACGATCACCATGCCGACCCGATGGCGGCGCAGCCGCCATCCCAATTGCAGCGCCTGCCAGGCCCACCAGCGCCTCCCGCCGCTGGGCGCCGGCCACACCGCATCCACCACCGGCAGACCCTCCAGCAACTCACAAAGCGCCGGATTCGCCACGAGGATCAGGGGGCGCCCCGGGCGGGCTCGCCTGATCGCGGCTAGCGCCGGCAATGTGAGCAGCGTTTCCCCCAGGCGGTCCGTGCGGATGAAGGCAATGGTAGGAGGCGCAGAGCGCGGGCGAGAAGGCAATCCGTCCGGCGGCATGTCTGACACGAGCTAGTTCGTGAAAGCCGGCGGCCGTTTCGCCGCCACGCTGGGCGGCCGGCGGGACGATGACACCGCCGGTTGGAACCCCAGACCCAGCGCGAAACCAGCCATCGTCCAAAACAAGGCGGATTGGCGAAGCGAGTAAAAATTCGTATCCCCCCCGGCCTGCACGACAAACCCGACCAACCCAACCAGCAGAGCGAATAGGAAGGCCCACCGCGCGGCGTCAGACGCCTCCTGCAGACTGCGGAGGCACCGATGAAACAACAGCCACAGCATGCCGAGAAACGCCGCCAGCCCGATCAGGCCGGTCTCCGCCGCCATCTGTAAATAACAGTTGTGGGCGTAGCGCGGCTGGCGCTCCCCCCCGATCCGGTAGTGTAGATAATTGGCCATAAATGTGTTCAAGCCATGCCCCAGCACCGGGCGGTCCTGAATCATGTGGATGGCGGATTGCCACATGGCCAGGCGGTCCTGCTTGCCGATCTCCGTCAGCGTCACCACCCCGCCCAGCCGCCCGACGTAGCCGAGATAGAGTCCGCCGGCGAGAGCCATCACTCCCATGGCCGCGAGAATCAGACGGCGGAAACGGCGGTTCCGCCACGCAAAGAATCCTAAACTGGCGATGATGCCCAGCCACGCTCCGACAGCTTGGGTGCGCAAGAAACAGAGAAACAGCGCCAGGACGAGGAGCCAGTTACGCCACCGCGTCTTGTGGCGATCCAACCACGCCCACGCCGCCAGAATCGGAATGATCACCATCAAGTAGGTCGCCAGATCAATGGGGTTGCGGTACGGTCCGGTCATGCGGTGGAAGTGATCCCACCGATAATTGCGGAAGAAGCCGTATTCGAACCGCTCCTGCGTGACCCCTTCGAACACCACCAGCGCAGCGCTGAACGCGAGAACCTTCAGCCCCTGCTCGACCAGGCGGGGACGGCGGCTCATCTCCGCGGCCAGTATCGTCAGCAGCAGGTACTCCCCCCACTTCCCGAACAGCGCCCGCACGCCCAGCTCCGGATGCGGGCTGACGGTAATGGACGCCGCGCACACCAGCCAGAAGATCGCCATAGCCCACAGCAGCGGCCGCAACGTCGGCTGCCTCCACACCGTGTCCTGCCCTGTTGCCGGATGCAGCCGGGCCATCAGCCATCCGATCAGGATCAACCCGAAGCTGATCTCCACCACGGCATTGGAAAACGGGAGCAGCAGCAACAGCAGGCCGAACCCGCCCACCTGCAGCCATTCGGCCAGCAGGCTCCACATCAACCGACCGATCCGGTCATGACGGCCGCCACGATATTCCACCGGACGCCGCGCGCACGGCACGATTCCTGGACGTCGCGCAGGAGCTCTGCCGGAGGGTCCGTGATGGCAATGAGCACTTCGCCGATCTCAAGTTCCGCCAAGAGCTCCGGCAGACGCCGGCGCGTCCCTACCACCCGGACGCCGTGGATCTGCAGCCCGATCTTGCGCGGATCGTCGTCGAGAAACGCCGCCACCCGCCGGCCGGAGTGGCGGATGTCCTTCAGGTAGCGCAGCACGCGCTCCCCGGTCTGCCCTGCCCCGACGATGAGCACCGGGGTCCCCTGCGCCGACGCCGAGCCGATCCATTCGTCAAACAGCCGTTCCGCCATCCGGGACCCGCCCACCGCGAGGAGGCAGATCATCCAATCGATCAGTAGGACGGCGCGCGAATAGCCCTCAAACCGCCAGAGGTACAGCAGGGCGATGGAGGAGAGTGTCGCCCCAAACGTCACCGCTTTGAGGACCACCACCACGTCGGACAGGTCGGGGCGGTGCCACTCGCGCCGGTACAGGCCGGAGGCCAAAAAACAGGCGATCTTGATGACGAGGATAATGGGAAGCGAGCGGATCAGCAATCCCTGGATGTGGGCGCTTAAGACTCCATCGAACCGCAGCAGGTGGGCACTGAGGTACGCCCCGCAGATGATGATGAAGTCGATCAGCACCTCGAGCAGGCGGCGCTTGTGCAGCAGGAGCGTTTCGATCCGCGTGACCGGCTGGGCGGGCATCGGCCCGGCGGCAGTCGCGACCGATTCCAGTTGATAGACATTCACCCGGCCCAAGTACCGGCCGAACGCGATGAGCACCGTCACCACCACGCACCAGAGGGCCAAGGCGCTGAGCGGCCTCATCGAAGCGGACAGGACGCTGACCAGCCCGACGCTGATGCTGATGCCGTAGAGCGCCATCACGGTTTGCCGCGTGCTGAGCCCCAGGATGGCCAGCCGGTGGGAGACATGGTCGGTGCCGCCCACAAACGGGTGCTGGCGATGTAGCAAGCGCTGGATCGTCACGAAGCAGGTGTCGAAAATCGGAACCGCCAGCACCAGGACCGGGACGGCCAGGATGCCGATGAGCGGGGCCGGATAATGCCAACTGCTGAGCGGCATTAAGGTGGCCAACCCCAATCCCAGAAAATGGCTGCCGGTGTCCCCCATGTAGATTTTCGCCGGAGGAAAATTGAACTGCAGGAACCCGACGCAGGCGCCCCCCAGGATCGCCGCCAACGCGACGAGCGTCCACTGCTGCGCGACGATCGCGTGGAACGCGCAGAACCCCGCGGCGATGGCGGCGACCCCGGCCGCCAACCCGTCCATGTTGTCCAAGAGATTGAACGCGTTCATCACCAGCACGAACCAGAGGACCGACAGCGGCACCGACTCCCAGGTCCAGGTCTCGACATGAATCCGGACCCCCAGACCCACCACGGCGCAGCCGACCAGCAATTGCAAGAGCAGTTTGGTATAGGGCGGCATGCGTCGCATATCATCCGCGATGCCGACCACCACGACGAGGGCCAGGCCGATCAGGATCCCAACGACCCGAGGCTCCAGCGGCACCCAGAGGAAGGCGGCCGCCATGTAGCCGGCGAAGATCGCGATCCCGCCGAAGCGCGCGACGACCCGGCGGCCCCATCGGTCTTCGGCCGAACGAGTGCTCCACCCGCGGCGGACGGCCAGGATGCGGATGATCGGGGTGGCGCAGAAAGTGATCGCGAACGCGGTGACACCAGCCACCACGGCGAGATGGAGGGGCGACAAGAGGCCGGCTAGCATCCGCAACTACGACGCGCGCGGAACGCTCTGGGCTGCGAGCGCCGGAGGACTCGTCATCCCCCCGACGACGGAAGACCGCACGCTGTCCACGACGCTGGCGATGATCTGGTCCAAGGCCATGGAGGGACGGAATCCGATCAGCGCCGCGATCTTGCCGATATCCGGCACGCGGCGCTGCATGTCTTCAAATCCTTCCTCGTAGGCCTGCTCATACGGGATCGGCTCGATGCGGGAGCTGCTGCCGGTCAGCCGGATGACGCGCCGCGCCACATCCTCAATCGTGACCTCCTCCTGGCTGCCGATGTTGAAGACGTCTCCGACCGCCTTGGGATGTTCGATCAGCCGAACCAACGCAGTGACGGCATCCGCCACATGCAGGAAACAGCGCGTCTGCTTCCCCGTGCCATGGACGGCCAGCGGCTCGCCCCGCAGCGCTTGGCCGACAAACCGCGGGATGACCATGCCATAGGCCCCGCTTTGGCGGGGGCCCACCGTGTTGAACAGCCGGACGATGATCGTCGGAACGCCTTTTTCCTTCCAATAGACGTACGCCAGGATTTCGTCGACCGCCTTCGAGGTGGAGTAGCTCCAGCGGCTTTTCAGGGGGGAGCCCAGCACTCGATCCATATCTTCCCGCAGCGGGCCGTTGATGTTCTTCCCGTAAATTTCCGAGGTGGAGGCGACGAGGACTTTCTTGCGGTAGCGGTGTGCCATTTCCAGCACGACCTCGCTGCCCCGGATGTTCGTCATCAGCGACTCGAGCGGCTTCTTGATGATCAGCTCCACCCCGACCGCCGCCGCCAGGTGGAACACCACATCCGAGCGTTCGACCAGCTTATCCACGAGGAACTCGTTCAGGATGGATCCGGTGACCAATTGAAAGCGCGGATGGCCGTCCAGCGGCGCGATGTTGGCATAGCGGCCGGTGGAGAAGTTGTCCAGGACCGTCACCGCGTCCCCGCGCTTGACCAACACCTCGGCTAAATGGGATCCGATGAACCCCGCCCCGCCGGTGACTAAGACGCGCATTGGCTCCGACCGTGGTGAATCCGGCATCACGATAGCTCCGCAATTCCCGCCGAAAAATAGCGCGTCATTATACCATGCAGCGCGGCGCAGAACCATCGTCGCCGAGCAGCTCCCGGTAGAGCCCCGCCAGGTCCCGCACCAGCCGCTCGTGGCTGTAGCGTTCCAGCACGTGCGCCCGGGCCGCGCGTCCCAACCGCTCCCGCAAGGCCGGATCCGACGCCAGCAGCAGCATGGCGCCGGCGACGCCGTCTGCATCCCCGGCGTTCACCAGCACGCCGCGGCCGGTGACGCGGACCCCGCCGCTGGGGATCGGGCCCGGCGCGTCCTCCAGTAGATCCGGCACGCCGCCGACGGCGGTGCCGATCACGGCCCGGCCCGCCGCCATCGCTTCGATCAACGCCACCGGGGTGCCCTCATTCCTCGAGGTCACGCAGACGACGTCCAGCCCGGCATACACGGCCGGCAGCTCATGCTGCCAGCCGATGCACCGCACCACGTCCGCCAGTCCCTGCGCCGCAATCTGCGCTTCCACCGCGCCGCGCAGCGGTCCGTCCCCCACCACCACCCCTTCACTCGCGCTGGGCCGCTGAGCCCACGCCCGCCGCAACCCCTCCACAAACAGCTCCGGGTCTTTGATGGGCACCAGCCGCCCGACGAGGCCGAACCGGACCGTCTCGCCCGGCACGGGCAAGGCCAGGGCCGCAAACGCTTCGAGGTGCAAGCCCAGCGGAACCACCCGCCACTGGGCTTCCCGGCCGATGCCCAGCGCCAGCAACTCGTGCCGCACCGCCGGGCTGACGGCGATGAGCCGGTCGCTGATGCGGGCCAGCCGCCGCTCGACCCCGATAAAGAACCGGTTGGACGCGGGGGAAAAGTACCCCTCCAGCACGTGGCCGTGAAACGTGTGCAGCACGGTGACGCGCCGGCCCGGCGCCCGCCCCGGTCCCAGATGGTTATACGCCCACGCCGCGACCCGGCCCAAGACCCCGGCCTTCGCCATATGCGTGTGCAGCACCTGGGGGCGCTCCCGCCAGACAATCTTCAGCAGCCGGACCAGCGTCAGGAGGTCCTGCCACGGCCGCAGCGATCGCCGCAAGCCGGGCAGCCGGATGACGCGGGCATGGCGCCCTTCGACCAATCCACTGAGCTCGCCTTCCCCCGGGTCCGCCGTGCCCATGACGAGGCAGGTGCGAAACTGGGCGGGATCCAGCTCATTGGTCAGGATGGCGACGTGGCGCGCCGGCCCGCCGATGTTCATGCGCGTCACCACCCGCACGATCTTCATGGGAAGATCCGCCGCGATCTTCGTCCCGGGCTTCAGCGTCATGAGCGCAGCAGCCGCCAGGCGGTGCGCACGCTCATCCACCACGTCGCCAACCCGATGATCCCGACGGCGCACACGCCCAGCAGGTCCGCCGGGCGGAGCCGGCCCAGGTTCGCGGTAATGGAGTCCACTCCGTATGCGCCTGGCAGGGTCCATTGCCAATAGGAGCCGGCTAAGAAGAGCCCGGCCAGCAGGCTGTAGCGCCACGCCTGCGGGCGATCCACGATCAGCCAACACGGCAACGCCCACACCAGCCATTGCACGCCGAAGCCGGGGCTCATGGCGTACAGCCCCACCAACCACAGCAGCGCGGCGCGCCAGGAGGAGGAAGCGGTCTGCAGGCGTGCGCGTGCGCGCCAGGTCCATGCGGCAAACGCGGCGGCCCACAGCCAATAGAGCTTGGGGCCGTGTGCCTGCAGCGTTTGGATCAGTCCAGCCGCCATCGCGGTCACATCCGGACCGCCCAGCTGCGCCAACAACCGCGGCCCTTGCAGCAACAACATGCCGTATCCCCAGGCTCCAAACACCCAGACCGGGCTGGCCAAACGGCCCGCCGGGTAACGGGCCGACAGCGGTAAGACCGTCAGCGCCACCGTCGCGGCGAACGCCGCCGCCAGACGGACGCGCCCCTGCCGCCGGCAGAGCAGCGGCAGCAACAACAACCCGAAGTGCTGGCGGATGCTGACGGCCGCGCCGAGGGCCACGCCCGTCCATCCCCACTGCCCGCGCTCCGCCGCCCACAGCGCCATGACCGCCGCCGCGGTGGCCGCCGTGTGCAACTGACCGTGGTACACGGAAAGCAGCATCGTCACCGGATTGAGCAGATAGAGCGCGGCGGCCCGGTCTCCCCCGCCCCGCACCTTCCGGAGGACCAACGCGATGACCGCATCGGACAGGATGGCAGGGACCTTGATCCAACATGCAAAGGGCGCGCCGGTCCACTGCGACAGCAGCAGGGCGCCGCACGACAGCGCGTAGTATCCCAACGGGAACACGGTGGGGTGTCCGCCGGCTCCGCGCCAGGAGGCCAGGAACCCCTCAGCTTCAATTTGCGTACCGGGAATGTCCTGCGTCCATCCCCAGCGGGCGGCCAGCGCGAGCTTCACGGCGGTGACCGCAAGCACCGTCACAGGCAGACACGCGCGAAGAGCCGGGTGAGGCGTCAGGCGTCTGGAGGGCATGAGCTCGTCAGGAATCCTGGCGCTGCGCCAGGAAGATGAACTGGTAGGCCAGCAGCGTGCTCCAGCAGCGGCTGACGGCGTAGTACCCCCACTCCAGCGGGCGCACGACCCACCCCGGCAGCCGTCCGCCGGCCGCCCGCTCGAATGGCAGCGGGGTCACCAACACGCGGCGGACGCGAAACCCCGAAGCCTCAAGGAGCTGCGTCGCCGTCCGGCGGGTGAAAAACCGCACGTGGCCCGCGTCCATGAGGCCGCATGGCGCATAGTCGAAACGGCCGAACAGGACCATCAAGCGCATCGTCCAGTGGACCGCATTGGGCAGCGAGACGACGACGTGCCCGCCGGAGCGCACGACCCGGCCGACGCGCTGCAGATGGACCTGCGGCTCCCGTAAGTGCTCGAGAACATCGGCCAGGATCACCGCGTCAAACGTCCCCAACGCTTCCAGCGTCCCGTCGCGCTCCGCGTCCGCCGCGACGTGGCGCGCGTAGTGCGGCTGCGCCTCCGCGGCGAGCTGCGCATCCCGCTCGATGCCCACCACCTGCGCAAATCCCCGCGCGCGCAACGCCAGGCCGAGGTAGCCCTCGGCCGTGCCCACCTCCAAGATCCGGAACGTGCGCGGCCAGGCGTCCGCCAGCCGCAGGATCTGCCCATGGCTGCTCCACGGGCCGCTCTTGAATTTATACGGCGTCACCGCGTCCCTCCACGTCGAATACGCTCCAGTTCCGGAGACCGGCCTGATGGAGGCGGTACTTCACCACCGCTTCGGTGCAGCGATAGGCATACGCCAGCCCGTTGACGTAGCAGATCTCATCCCCGTAGTACGTGGGGATCGGCCGCTCGACGACGCGAAACTGTTTGGCCAGGAACTGGATGATGATTTCGGTGTCGAAATGCCACTCATTCGAGCACCGCTCGAACGGCACCCGCGCCAGCGCATGGCAGTCGTAGGCGCGATAGCCGGAGTGAAACTCCTGCAGCCGCGTACCCAGCAGCAGGTTCTCCCACGTCGTCAGGATTTTGTTGCCGACGAACTTGTAGAGCGGCATCCCCCCGCGCAGGGGCCGGCAGCCGGGCATCATCCGCGAGCCCATCACCAACTCCGCCTCGCCCTGCTCGAGCGGATCAAGGAGCTGCTGCATCACCTCCGGCGCGTATTGTCCGTCCCCGTGCAGCAGCACCACGATGTCGAACCCGCGCTCGATGGCGTACCGGTACCCGCGCTTCTGATTGCCGCCGTAGCGCAAGTTCCGCTCGTTGGAAAACACGCTCAGCTTCGTGAGTCCCCGGCGCTGCTTGTACTTGAGGGCGGCCCGATAGGTGTCATCCGCAGAATGGTCGTCAAAGACAAAGACCTCCTCGATTTTTTCCATCAGGGCCGGCGGCACGCGGTCCAGGGTGGCCGCCAGCGTGTTGAACGCATTGTAGGCGACGACGAGCACCCCGATCCGCTTGCGTCCCACGTCGCCGCTCATTCCGTGCCCGTCCGGCATGAGGCCGCACCTCGTTGACCCGACCACACCCGCCAAATCCCTTGGCTGACGAAGATGAGGAGGAGCGGCTCGATGGCGAGGCGGTGCCGCCCTTCAATATAGAACAGGCTCTGAAGCAGCGCGATGGCGGCGCACAGCGCCGCCAGCAGCCACCCGGCTTGCCGATCCCTCCACATCCCGGGCTGTGGATGCCAGAGGGTCCACGCCCCAATGAGGAGCAGGATGAGCAGCGGGGCGGAAACGGCATGATAGGCTCGGATCCACCGCGGCGGATACAACAATCCGGCTTGGGGGGTGAACCACCAAAAATAGACCCACTTCACCGCCCATCGCCTGAGGAATTCCCACGGGTGCTCCCGGACGAACTGCCGGGCCTGAGCCAGCAAGAGATCCTGCTGGCCCAGCTCATCCAGCGACAGCAGTTGCGTGCGAACTGCCGGTGGCGCCACGCTGATCAGGACCGGGTCTCCCTCCGGGGTCAGGGCGGACCCGGTGAACCGGTACGGGTTGTTGCCGATCCAGAACACCATGCTCGTGCCGCTGCGCGTCAAGATGAGCCGGTGGTGCACGTGGTAGTTGCGCCAGACCCACGGTGCCACGACCGCCGCGGCGCATCCCACGATGACCAGGAACTCTCCGACCCGAAGGCCGGGCCGGGGCGGGGAGCGTCGCCAGACCCACCAACCGATCAGCGGCACGGCCGCCACGATCGTCGGACGGGTCAGCACGCACAACCCCAGGAGCCCGCCGAGCCGCACCACGGATCGCCAGCGGGGCCGCTCGCCGTACCACAGGCAACCAGCCACCACCAGCGTGATGCACACGGTGTCCAGGATCAGCGGGTGAAACTTCGTCGTGTAGAGGATTAGCCCCGGGTGCAGGGCCGTCAACCACGCGGCGACGACGGCGGCGCGATCAGACGCCAGGCGACGGGCGCACGCGAACACGAGCCACACCAGCGCCGTCCCCAGCGCGATCTGCACCAGCCCCAGGGCGACGGCGCTGTGCCCGGTGACAGCATACACCCCGGCGCACAAACCGGGATAGAGCGGCTCCATGTAGGAGCGATAGTCGGTCCCCAGGAAATGATAGATAAATCCTTTGCCCTGCAGCAGGTTCAGGGCGATGATCTCGCTCTCGCAGACATCCGGGTGGGCGAACCGGCCGAGGAGGACGAAGGCCGACAGGCGCGCCAGCAGCGCGACGGCGCACGCCCCCCAGACGCCACGCAGACGGCGCGTCACATCCATCCCTTCCCCCAATAATAGAGGAGGCTGAGGTATTCGTGGAAAATGCCGCGGATCTGCTCCAGGCTGGCGCCCCGGCTGTGGGCGTAAAACTGGCTTTCCGGCACCGGCTCAGGGATCGTCTCCACGCCCGGCACCAGCCGCTTCCATACCCCGACCGCGCGGCGCATGTGGTACGGCGAGCTCACCAACAGGACCGACCGCACCCCCCCGATTCGGCGCAATAGCTCGGCAGAGAGGATCACATTTTCATGGGTGTTCCGCGCGCTCGTTTCCAACACTATCGCAGAGGCGGGTACCCCTTGGGCCACCGCCAACTCCCGCATCACCTCCGCCTCCTGGAATACGAACCTGTAGCCGGAAGAAAAGACGATGCGGGGAGCGTACCCGGCGCGATACAGGTCCACCGCGCGCTTGACGCGCTCCTGGTAGCCGCCCCCGGCTTTGCCGGACTCGCCCACGCCGCCGGCGAAGACGACGATGGCGTCCGCCGCCCGCGGCGGAGCATGCACCCGCAGCGGCTCGGCCACCCACCAAATCAACGGGCTCTGGAAACAGAGCAGGTAGACCGCCAGCGCGCCGAACAACAACCGGGCGGTTCGGCCGCGAGCTCCCTGGTAGACACGGCGCAGCACCAGCTCCCACTGGTTGGTGGCCTGGCGCCGGCGCAGGACGTCCTCAATCAGCCGGGACATCTGGGTAATTCGCGTGCGCCAACTGTTCGTGCGGGAAACATCGATGCGGCGCTCGACAACCGGGCCGGCCTTCGGATCGGCCGCCGCCTCTCGGACCGCCTGCGCGAAGTCCTCCGCGCCCTGCGCCACCCGCACGACGCCGGGATGCCGGGCGTTGAAGCGCTCCATTTCCGGCAGCGGGGTCGAGACCACGGGCAGCCCCATGGCCAGGTACTCGTTCAATTTCGTGGGGTAGACGTTCGCGGTGTACTCGCTCAACCGGTACGGGATCAGCGCGACGTCGCAGGCAAGGAGGTAGCGCGGCAGCTCCGCATGCGGGCGCGCGCTCAGCACCTGCACGTTGGGCCAGTGCGTCAGCCGCGACACGTCGGTCTGCACGGGGCCGATGAAGACGAAGGAGGCCTCCGGCATGCGCTCGATGACGCCCGAGAGCAGGTCCTGGTCCAACCATTGGTGCAACCCGCCCACGTAGCCAATGATCGGGTGCGGCAGGCGCGTCAGCTCATCGGGCAGGTCGTTCGGGTGCAGCCGCGCGCGCTCGAACGTTTCCACGTTGACGCCGAAGGGAAACAGGTAGACCTGGTTGGTGCTCTTCAGCGCCCGCTGCCGTAGCTGCTCCGAGGTCACGAAGACCAGGTCCGCTTCCCGGAACACCTGCCGCTCGCTGTGGACGATGCGCCGCGCCTGGCGCGAGCTCGACGCCAGATCATCAATGCAGTAATACACGGTCGCGGCGGGGCGAAGCTCACGAAGGAGATCCCGCGCCAACGGCGTGGGCAGGAACGTCCAGACGATGGGGCGGCTGAATCCCATGGTGCGCATCCAGCGCTCCAGCGCCCGTATCAGCAGCCGGCGATTGATCCACCGCGCCACGCGCGAATACGGAAACGGCAGGATCACCGGGGCGTAGACGAACAGGTTCTCCTGCACCTGCCGGAATCCTTTCGTGCTCTGCCGCCACGCCTGAAGGCGGTGCCGCAGCCGCGGCAGGTCGCGCAGGCCGGGACGGCGCACGCCGGTGTTCTCGATAAAGAGCACCCGGTTCCCCTCCCAGGCGAAGGTCGTCATGATCTCCTGATGCCCTTGCCAGATGAAGTCCCAGTCAATGGAAGAAATGCACACGATGTCGCGGCCTGTGATCATCGGCTCCCCCTCGGCCGCGCGAGGTCCCACGCCCCGGACGCGCGTGCGCGGAACAACGCCACGTCCCCGCCGTCACCGATCATCGTGCGCCGAAGGCGCATGGGATCGTGTTGCGCCTCATTGAGGCCCTCGTCCGTGGTGACCGCGCACGCATAGCCGGCCTGGCGAGCCGCCTCCGCCGCCGACGCGTCGAGCGCGCCGTAGGGATAGGCGGCTGCGAGGCACGTCCGGCCCAGCGCGTCCTCGATGCGCGATTTCGAGCGCTGCCATTCCTCCATGCACGCCTCCCTGGATAACCCGGCCAGCGTCTCATGGCGCATCCCGTGGGACCCCACGGAGATGAGTCCGTCCGAACAGGCGCGGCGCCATTCATCCCACCCGGCCAGCGCGAACTCTGGATGACGCGGCAGCCACTGCTCGCACCGGCCCCGGGCGAGAATCTGCGCCGCCATCTCGCGCTGCAACCGTGGGTCCAACCGAAGGATGCGCCGGACCGCCTCGGTCCAGGCGCGTTCCGGATCGGCCGAGGGTCGGCCCAGCGTCAGACCATGCCCCACGTCCTCAGACGCTTCCACGCCGTCCACGAGCAGGACGCGCAGCGCGTCGAACCATAGTCCCTCGCCGGCGTCCATCAGCCCCGGCAAGACAAACACCGTCGCCGGCAGCCGGAGCGCCTGGAGGACGGGCAGCGCCGTTGTCACCACGTTGCGGTAGCCGTCGTCAAACGTGATCCACACCGCCCGGTCCGGAAACGGCCGCCCCGCCTGCACGGACTCCGCGACCTGCTCCAGCGATACCACGCAAAAATCCCGCGCGAGCGAACGCGCGTGCCGGGCAAAGGCCTTCTGGTCCACAAACAAATTTCCGCAGCGACCCGGTCCGGTCCGGCGCGCCACCACCCCGTGATACATCAGGATCCGCAAGCGCGCGCCCTGGCGGCGGCGGCCCCTGGCCTCGGCCCCGGTGGCCAGCAATGTTCGGGCCACGGCGCCGCGCAGCCGCGCGGCCGACCACCGCCGGACCTCACTGAGCATGAGCAGCCTTCCGGATCAGGAACGGGCCGAGCGCCAGCGCATCGAGGCCGGAGCCGAAGAAACAGCGGATGGCGTCCACCGGCGCGCAGACAATCGGCTCGCCATTCACGTTGAACGAGGTGTTCAGGACGACGGGGACGCCGGTCAGGCGCTCGAATTCGCTGATCAGCTCCCAGTAGAGCGGATGGTCCGCTCGGCGCACCGTCTGCACGCGCGCCGTGCCGTCCACGTGGGTGACGGCCGGGATGACGGCCCGCTTCTCCGGACGCACCCCATAGACGAAGAGCATGAACGGCGACGCGCCGGCATACTCGAAATAGTCTCCCGCGCGCTCTTCCAAGACCGACGGCGCGAAGGGACGGAACCCTTCGCGGTGCTTGACGCACTGGTTGACGCGGTCTTTCATGCCCTCGGATCGCGGATCCGCCAGGATGCTCCGGGCGCCCAGCGCGCGCGGGCCGAACTCCATCCGACCCTGGAACCAGCCGACCACCTGCCCCTGGGCCAGCAGCTCGGCGGCGGCGCGGGCAATCGAGGCCGGCCGCTCATACGCCACTTTGCAGGCCGCCAACGCCGCCTGGATCTCCTCCTCGCTGAACGCCGGGCCGAGGAAGGCGTGCTCCATCACCATGCCTCGGGGCTGGCCCAATTGGCCGTGCGCGATGATCAGCGCCGCGCCGAGCGCGGTGCCGGCGTCGCCTGCAGCCGGCTGGATGTACAGTTGTTTGAAGGGCGAGTGCCGCAGCAGCGCGCCGCTCATCACGCTGTTGAAGGCCACCCCGCCGGCCAGGCACAGGTTGGGCAGGTTCGTCCGCGCATGCAACCGCTCGGTCATCTTCAAGACGACGTCCGTCAACCGCGCCTGAAGACTGCAGGCCAGATCCATGTGACGCTGTTCGATCGGCTCGCCCGGCTGCCGCCGGGGGCCAAGGGCCGTATAGAACTTGTTTGAGAAGCAGCGCTCGGCGCCGAGGTAATCGAAATAGGACGGGTTGAGCCGGAACGCGCCGTGCCTGTTCTGCTGCAGCAGGTCGGTGAAGACGTCGCGATAGGCCGGCGTGCCGTAGGGGGCGAGCCCCATCACCTTATATTCGTCGCCGACGTGGAACCCGAGATGCAAGGTGACGCTCAGGTAGAGCATCCCCAGCGAATCCGGCAGGCGCACCGTCCCGAGCCGCCGGATCGCCGTGCCCTGCCCCACGCTCATCGTGGCTGAGACCGATTCCCCCCGCTGGTCGAGCGTGAGGATCGCCGCCTCGTCGAAGGGCGACACGTAAAAGGCGCTGGCCGCGTGGCAGAGGTGATGGTCCAGGAATTGGACGCGCAGCGCGCCGCCGGTCCGCCGCTTGAACCATTCCGCCTCCTTCAGGTGGAACAGCAGCGGATGCAGGGAGGCCCCGAGATGATACGCCGCGTAGGTGGAGGCGCGGCGGCGAAACAGCCAGCGGGCATTGAGCGCCAGATCGGTGGCGAACATCTTCCACGGCTGGAAATTGAACCCCACGCGGTCCAGATCGGAGAGCGAGAGGCCCTCGTGCTTCAAGCAGGCCTCGATCGCTCGGTGGGGGAACCCCTTGCCGAACTTGACGCGATCCAAACGTTCCTCTTCCACCGCGAGCGCAATCTTGCCGTCGCTGATCAGCGCTGCCGCGGGGTCATGGGCGAAGCCGGTGTTGATGCCGAGGATCCGCGTCATCCGGCGTACAGCTCCTCCATGCGCTCAATAGTCTGGCCGGCCGAAAAATGCTGCTGCAGGCGCTGCCGGCCCGCTTGGCCCATCCGCTCGGCCAGCGCGGCATCCGATAAGAGCGCGTGGATCGCCTCCGCCAACGCGCGCGAGTCCGCCGGCGGCACCAACATGCCGGTTCGGCCGTCCTCGACGATTTCAGGAATCCCGCCGATCCGGCTTGCGACGACGGGTTTGCTGAAGGCCATCGCCTCCAGCACGCACACCGGCAACCCCTCGGAAAGCGAGGGGAGTACCACGCACCGGCTCCGCTCAATCACGCGCCGTTTGGCCGGCTCATCAATCCACCCCGCAAACCGCACCCGCTCCTCCAATCCGAGACGGCGCGCGTGCTGTTCGAGCGCCGACCGCTCCGGGCCGTCGCCCACCAGGACGCAGCGCAGCCGCGGCCACCGCCCAACCAGCAGCTCCACAGCCTCCAAGAGATACCGATGCCCCTTGAGCGGAAAGAGATTGGCCACCGCGACAATCGCCGGTCCGTCATCCAGAATGATCTCCGGGCCGCCGGCTTCATCCGTCCAGCCATGGGAGGCCGCGGGAGCGTCCCAGCCATGGCGGATGACCGTGATCTTGCTTGGCGGCACGCGGAGGCCCGGCCGCGTCGCCAAATCCGCCTTCACGCTGTCTGACACCGCAATCACGCAGTCGGCCAAGGCATAGATCCCGCGATGCGCCCAAGACAGCAGGCGCTTGCGTGCCCGACGCCAGCCGCGCTCGCGCGACACGACGAAATTGCACCCGACGACGTGTGAAATGATTCGAGGAGCGCCCGCCAGGCGGGCCGCGAACAGTCCGGCCACGTCGCTGGCATACAGGCAGGTGTGCACAACGTCAATCCGATGTTGCCGGATCAGGCGCGCGATGCGCCAGATCGCGGCTGGATGCAGCAGCTGATGCGGCACGAGGCTTACCTCGGCGCCCGCTTCGCGGTACCGCGCCGCCATCGGGCCGGAGGCCGGGCAGATGAGAACGCAGACATGCCCGGCCCGGGTCAGCCCCCGCACCAGCAGGCACATCAGCTCTTCCGCGCCGCCGATCGCCGCGGAACCAATGACGAACAGCACGCGCCGGATCATGGCACCACCGCGGCTTCCCGCGCCCGCCACTCCTCCAATAAGTCGCGCAGGCTGGACCCCAAGGGAATCTCCGGCGTCCAGCCGGTCAGCTCGCGCAGCCGGCCGGCGTCGCCTCGCTGCTCTAAGATCTCTACGGACCGCACGCGCGCCGGGTCCACGTCCACTCGAAATGGCTGGCCGGCGGCCGCGGCGAGCAGATCGACACACTCCTGCACCGACGCGGACCGGCCGGAACAGACGTTATACACCTCGCCGGGGACGGCCGCGCCGGCCAACAGGACGTAGGCCCGCGCCGCATCGCGCACGTCCAGATAATCCCGCCGCGGGAACACGTTGCCCACGCGGATCACGATCGTCCCGCCCTGCCGCTCTCCGACGGCGACCTGCCGCGCCAGGCTCGAGGCCAGCAGCGTCTCCGGCTGGCCCGGCCCGACGAGATTGAACATGCGCACCCGCACCGTCCGCAGCCGGTGGGCCAAATGCGCCTGCAGCGCGAGCATCTCTTTGGCGACGTGGCTTACGCCATACGGCGTGAGCGGGCGCGGGGGCTGGTCTTCCCGAAGCGGCTGGTCGTGGGCGGGGGCGGCTCCGTAGACCGCGCTGGAGCTGGCGATGAGGACCATCGGATCGCAGCGCGACATCACCGCCGCCTCCAGCAACCACGCCGTGGGCAAGACGTTCGCCTCCTGATGCGCCGGCCAGCCGCCCGGCGCGTCTCCACGCAAACCGGCGAGATGCACGAGGTGCGTGGGACGAAGCCGCGTGAGATGCTCCGCCAGGCTGCCCGCGTCGCCGAGCCGCCCGCGCTCCAGCGCCTGCACCTCGGCCCCGGCCGCCGCCAAGGCCCGGCACACGTGCGCGCCCACGAACCCGGATGCGCCGGTCACCAGGACCCGCGCGCCAGTTAGTGAACCGTCGGACATTTCACCGGTTCGGTCAGGCGAAGCGCCTGCGCGCCTCGCACCATCCATCGGCGAACTCGCTGATAGGCCGCATGCGGCAGGCATCGGACCAGCCAGACATCCCGCAGCGCCTCGCGGTAGCGGCGGCGATACGGTTCCAGACAGGCCAGCGCATCCGCCCGCCGGCCGCGTTCCCAGGCGATCCGCGCTTCCATCCGCGCAATTTCAAAGACGAACCGGGCCAACGCCTCCGGGTGCCGCCGCTCGATCTCCGGATCCGCCCGCAGCGCTTCCAGAATGAGGCGCATCTCCACCGGCCAGCGGTCGCGGAGCGTCCAGGTGGCGCTGTCGCGGCGCATCTTGATCCACGCCAGCGGGTCGCGCACGACCGCCAACCGCCAGCGGCGCGAGAGCCGAAGCACGAACTCCATGTCCTCCAGCACCCGGAATCGCGGATCGAATCCGACCAACCCATCCTCCAGCGCGCGCCGCCGGATCACCACCGTCTGGATGCTGACGGGGTATTGGGCCAAGAGCGCGGGAAACGCCTCGCCCTCGCAGGGGCGCAGCCGGTCAAACTGGCGGAACCATTCGCCATGCTCCCAGACGTTCACGCAATCACTGTAGACCAATCCCACGCGGGGGTCGGCGTCGAACAGCGGCACCTGGCACGCCAGCTTCTCCGGGTGCCACACGTCGTCATGGTCAATGAACGCGATCAGCTCCCCGGAGGAGCGCGCCAGCGCGCGGTTGCGCGCCGCGCCCAGCCCCACGTTCGAGGAGAGCGGGTCGTACACGATGGGCCGACCGGCGGCGATGTGCGAGCGGATCAGCGCATCCGTCCCATCGGTGGAGGCGTCATTCACGATCACCAGTTCCCAGTCCGGATCGGTCTGCGCGAAGATGCTCTGCAGCGTCTCCTCGAGAAACGACTCGGCGTTGTAGCAGCAGAGATTGACGCTGACGCGGGGCATGGCCATACGGTTATCCTGACGATCCGGCCGGCAGCGGCCGGCCCCGTGTGACGGAGACCCAGAGCGCCTCGTTGACCCGGCCGTACATCTTCTCCACCAGGCCGGCCGGCGGGCGCCCGGCGGCGGGGCGGTCGCCGCGCAGGAGGCGGTCCAGGGAGGCGCGGAGGGTGGCGCCGGAACACACCGGCACCGGCATGGCATCTGCCTGGTTGCCGGCGTCGATGTCAATCAGGTCGGTCCGGTATTTCAACACCGGCACGCCGCTCAGAAACGCTTCCCACCAGCTTGACGTCGGCCCCACATACAGCAGCAGATCCGTCCCCGGCAGCAACTGCTCCATCGGCGCGTGCACGATGGTCATCCACGGAGGAAGCGCGACACCGGCCGGCAGGAGGTGCCCTAGCGGAAGGACGGGATGGAATTTCAACTGAAACTGCACCGTCCCGTCCCGCCCAGGCTTCAAGATCAGCGGCTCTCTGAACGCCGACAGGAAATCCGCGAGCAGGCTTCCGGCATGCGGCCGGGATAACGGAAAGGTCACCAGCACCGTGGGCGCCTCGCCACCATGCCCTTCGGCGCGGGCGGCCCGTTGCCGCGCGATTTCATCAAGCTTCGTATGCAGATATTCGTGCCGAAGCGCGCCGCCGTTGAGGAGCTGCTCAGCTGGATAGCCTCCATCCGAGAGCCGTTCCAGATTGAACTCGCTGCTCGTCACGATCTGATCCGGCAATGGCAGGAGGTCCCACGCCCCGTTCGCGAGCGCATAGGGCAGGAGCAAGGGGGGCACCCACGAATGCTGATACCCAATGAGTTTCACGTGAGGGGCGCACTCACGCCACGCCAGGCAGAAGAGCTTTTCCCAGGGTTGGTTCTCAAAGGGGTAAATGACGCTCTGCACCTGGCGTCCGTAGCGCGCCGCGATCCGGCGCGTCGCAAAGTAGCCGAGCCGATAGTGCCAAAAATCGGAGCGGCTCCATTCGCGAAGCTCTTCCCGAGCCAGCAGCCACCGGTAGTCCCATCCCTGGTAGCGTGGCAGCCGCTCGAGTCGCTGCACGCGAAACCAAGCGCCGAGGGCTCGCACCAGATCGCCCAGGGTCAGATGCCTCGGCGTCACGAGGCACGGCACCCCGTGCCGCTGCAACCGGCGCAGCAAGGCGGGCGGGATGTCCGACGAGCTGAGCCGAACGACGCGCCCGTCCTGATGGTTCAAGATGGTGTCGAGCCGTCCGGTCCAGGGATCGTTCAGCCGCCCCGGCGCCGAAAAGGATTCAGGGCGAATCCAGGTATACAGGAGCGTCGAGCCCGGCGGGTGTCCAGGAGCGAGATCCGCCACGCGGGGAAACAGCCGCCGGGTCAGGACGAACGATCGCACGGCCGAATAGAGCGTCGCCAGCGCGACCCGGGGCGCCTTCCCGATTCGGAGAACGGCATCGCGAGCGCAGGCCAGGAATCCCACGCCGTCACAGACGACGCGGGAATCACGCTGGACATGCCGCCGCAACGTCAGCCCGAGCCAGGGATCCTCCACCACGATCAAGCGCTGCGGCCCCGGTGGTGGCTCGCGCAGCCATGCCTCTAGCAGCCGGGTATAGCACGCCAGCAAAAACATGTCGGTCTGCAGCGGGCTGCACGTCGCGACCGTGGAGCTCCACCACGAGACGTGGTCCGGCTGGTGCCGCCCCACCTCGAGCAGCCAATCGAGAAACGGCTGCTTTTCGTCGTACGCGACGCGGGTGAGCCCCTCCGCCAGCTCCACCCGCTTCGCCGGAGCCAGGACGCCCTCGAGCCGCGCCCGCTGGGCCGCATCGGCGCCGAAGTAGCACCATTCCCGTTCGCGAGGCGACCCGGCGCGCGCCCAGCGCGCAGCGCGGCTGGGGGTCGTCAGCACCCATCGTGCGCTCTTATGCGCGAATGGCGTTGGCACCGGACTCCTCCTCTGGCTTCGACGCAAAGAAGGTCGCGGCGAACTCATCGCGCAACCGTTCCCAAATCGCATCCCCCTCCGGCGTGAAGGCCTCCGCCTGCTTGATCTCCGGCCACCGCTCCTCCGGGAACTTCACGTACATCACGAAGCACCGCCGGAACCCTTCCACCTGCGTCCGAGGGAACTGGGGCATGTCCAAGATCGAGTCCCGCGTGAGCGACCGGGTGATGACCTCCGGCGTGATGTAGCCCATCTGCTCCGCCAGCGTGCGCAGCGGCGTCCCGTGGAAGGGCGAGAAGGAGTAGCAGTTATGGTTGTCCGCGTTGACCTGCCGGTTGAGCCGGATCGTATCCCAGGCCAGCTCATACGTCTCCGTCGGGAACCCGACGATGTTGTTGACGCTGTAGGGCACGCCGACGTCGTTGAGAATCCGCAGCCACTTGACCAAGTCGTCGTTCTTCATGCGCCGGTCCACCCGCTCGCGCCGGAACTTCTCGTTGCCATGCTCGATCCCGCACGCCACCCGGTGCAGCCCCACCGCCTTCAACCGGCGGACCCGATACTCGGTCAGCGTCTCCGGGCGCGTCTGAATCCAGAAGGGCATCCGGATGTCGGCATACATCTCGCAGAACTCGTCGAACTGCTTCTGGGACCATGCCAGGAAGGTATCGGCCCAGAAGTAGAAATACTCGGCCTTGATGACGTCCCGGTAATAGAGGAGCTCCTCGCGGACTTTGGGCATCGGCTTGACGCGAAGGAACTTTTTGCCGGTCTCCTGCTCGTAGAAACGCTCCTGGGACGGGGAGTTGCAGAACGCGCAGGTGAACGGGCAGCCACGGTGCGTCTCGACGGGCAGCATCCGGTAGACCTGGCCGGCCATGGGACGATACAGGCGCGATTCCTCGAAGATGCCGATGTCTGGGATCATGGTCTCGGACAAATCCACCGGGTCCGTGATGAGATTTTTCACGATCGACCCGTCCGGCTTCTTGACCCACAGGTTCGTCACGTCATCGTAGCTGCGGCCGCGGCCCATCCGATCGCACAGCTCCACGAGGCACTTCTCCCCTTCCCCCACGCACACCATGTCAATGTGGGGATAGCTGAGGGCCAGCTCCGGCGCAAAGGTGGCGAACACGCCTCCGAGGAGGGTCGGGATCCCCCGCGAGCGGACGCGCTCGAGCAGCCGGATGGCGAGCAGGAACATATCTTCGGTCGCCGAGACCGCAATGAGGTCGGGGGAGAATGACTGGACCTTCTTCTCGAAGTCCTCGAAGACGTCCGTCTCGTGCAGGGTCACCTTCTCCGCGAAGTCAAACGGCCGCACGTTCAGGTTCTTTTCCTTGGCCTTGTCGCTGTCGAAGTTGTCCTCGCCCGGGATGCGCCAATAGGTCGTGTCAAAGAGCTCGGACTCCACCCCGTGCCGCTTCAGCAGCGCGGAGAGAATGGCAATCGCCGGCGGCAGCATGTTCATGCCTCGGAGATTCGGATAGAGAAACAACACCTTCATCGCACCTCCTGTTCCTGGTAGCGCCGACGGAGCGTATCCGCCTCCATCAGGCGCCTGACCACGGCGAGATCCTCCGGCGTATCCACGCTGACGGCCGCACTCTCCACCTGCACCGCCCGGATGCGGTGCCCCCGCTCCAGAATCCGCAGGTACTCGTTGTACTCGATCCGCTCCAAGCGGCCCTGCGGCCACTGCGCGTACGCCAGCAACAACGGCTTCCGGAACGACACGACGTGATACGCCTTCAGCATTTCAGGATCCGGCGTCCGAGCCCCTGACGGGATGTCCGCCCTGGAGAAGTAGAGGACGTCCCCCTGCTCGTTCAGGACCGCCTTGATGTCCGACGGCGACTGGTACGTCCGAAACGGGTTCACCAACATGGAGACGTTCAGCGTGGGATCCTCGCGGAGGGCCGCCACCCCCGCGTCAATGTGCTCCGGCCGCACCAGCGCTTCATCCCCCTGGATGTTGACTACGATGTCGCACTCCAGGGCCGCCGCCGCCTCGGCCAGGCGGTCGGTCCCCGTCCGATGGTGCGCGCCGGTCATCAGCACCTGTCCCCCGGCGGCGGTGACAACCTCCCGGATCCGTTCGTGATCGGTCGCGACATAGACCGCGTCCAGGCTGCGGCTCATCGCACAGCGCTGATACACGTGGACGATCATGGGCAGGCCGCAGATGTCGGCCAGCGCCTTCTCCGGCAGCCTGGACGACTGCAGCCGCGCCGGGATGATGCCGATTGCGCGCAGGCCCGCATGGCTCATGGCGAGCCGTCTTGCAGGCAGGCCTGCACCAACGCGTCTGCCTTCTCCACGGCGGATTCCAGCGTCCCGCCGCCCGGAAACGCCGGGGCATTGATCTCCTCGTACACCAGATGCCGGGCAAACGTCCCGACCGACACGCCGGCAAACGGCACCCCGCACAGGCGGGCGAGCTGGGCGGTCTTGGCGTTGGTGCCGCCGGACAGCAGCAGGTGCACCGGCAGCTTGGTCTTGGCGACGACATCCGCCGTCGCCACCGCCTGCAGCGTTGTGTTGTAGTCGTCCCGACCCCCGCTCATCGGAATCCCGTCGGCCTGGACGATCATCCGCCCGTGCGCCAGCTCGAGCATCCGCTCGATCCGGACCTGCAGCTCGCGGTTCGAGAGGTACCCGCGGTCCAGGCAGACGCTCACGAACTGCCCGGGCAGGAGGCGGGTGACAAGCTCCCATTCCTTGAGGACGGGCTCATGGTCGCGGACGGCGGCGTGGAGCTCGATATTCTCCGCCCCGGCCGCCAGGCAATCGCGCAGCACCGCTTCCATTTCGATCGTCTTATGAGTGTACGACACCGCGTCGTCCTGGCAGGCCACGGAGCAGGCCCCGCATCCGATGCACCGGCTCTCGATGATGACCAAGGAGGACGGGATCGCCTCGGTGGGACAGACCGGGATGCAGGCGTTGCACTGGGTGCAGGCGTCCTGGATAATGCGGGCCTTGCGCACATGCGGATCGCCCGGCATGCCCACCGAAACCGTCAGATAGGGAGATGGGGGCTCCGGCCGCCCGGCCGCCCTGACCCGCGCCTGCGCGTCCTCCACCGCCCGGCGGGCGGCCCGCACCACGTCCGGCCGGGCCGACAGATCGATGCCGGCCGCGCCCGCGAGCGTGTAGACGAGCGAGAGCTTGTAGACCTCCTCCGCATCCTCGTTGCCGGCGCCGCAGATCAGCTTGAAGAACCGGCCGGAGGCGAGGAGCTGGCGCTGCAGCGCCACGCGGTCACACGCGATGGATTCACCAATAGGTTTCATACTCGATCGTCCCTAACTTGAACCGCGTGCGAAGCGAGAACCCGCCGGCCGTCAGGATGGGGATCGCCCCATGCGTCGGCGTCACATAGCGCCAGGCCCCCTGCTTGGCCGGCGCGCCGATCAGCGCCGGGTCCCCGCAGAGGAACACGTGGCTGCGCGCGGGATCCAACGCGAAGCCCAGCTCGTCCTCCGCCCGCGCCGCATCCCGAAGGCCCTCCGCCAAGCGCGCCTCCACCGCCGCGTACGTCTCCACGCGGAGCGTCCGGCAGCGGTACGTCGGCATCGCGCGCATGAGGGCGTCGTGCTCCGCCTCGTAGAGCGAGCGCCAGCCGTTCGTCCCGACGAGCAGATGGCTGATCCGCCCCCAGCGGCCCTCCCGCAGGGCCTGCGCAATCAGCGCATTGTTCGCTGACTCCCCCGTCAGCGTGCTGATGAACAGCAGGTGGCGTCCAGCCGGCACGTCCTGCAGCGTGTAGTACCCGGTGATCTTCCGGCCGCAAAAGATCCGGTCGCCGCTGCGCAGGCGGAACAGCTTCGGGGTCAGCGATTCCGGCCCGGCCGGCCTCGGCGTCACGCGGTTAAAGTAGAACTCGTAGTACGGGGTCTCCTGGGCGTCAATGAGCTGCCGCGTCTCCAGATTGATCATGGAGCACGAGAGCGAATACGGCCGCTTGATCAACCGACCTGGATGAACCTCCGACGGCATGCCGAGGCTCCCGTACTGGCCGGCGAGGTGGCGGCCCTTCGGCTGATCCGGAAGCACGCGGATCACCCGGGCGTCGCCGCCGTCCTTCACGAGCTCGGCCGTCGCGTTGTAGAGCGTCTCAGCCATCGGCCAGCCGCTCGCACACATAGGGGGTCTGGACCAGCAGCTCCGGCGCGCTGCCCAACCCGCTGGCCACCCCGATCACTTTGCTCGCGCCGCCGGCACGACCCATCTGGAGATCCTCGACCGTATCGCCGATATACACCGACGCCTCAGGCAACACCCCGACGCGCGCGCACGCCAGGAGGAACCCTTCCGGATCCGGCTTCGGCCGGCTCACGCACCCGCCCCCCACCACCTCGTCCACGTACGCATCGAGCGACAGGCGATGCAGGATCCGCAGGGCATGATCCCGCCGGTCCGAGGTATAGATCGAGAGCCGGCACCCGCGCCGCTTCACGCCGGCTAGAAACTCCTGCACTCCCGGCAGCATCGCCACATCGTAATCTTCCCCGGCCTGCTGCCGCTGGTCCACGTCGCGGAAGAGGTCTTGGAGCTCTTCCGCGCTGGCCGCCACGGACCGGGACGCGAGGTAGCGCGCGGTATGCTCGATCACGACCGCCCGGGGCGCGTAGCCC
This sequence comes from Candidatus Omnitrophota bacterium, assembly GCA_023247215.1. GTDB lineage: Bacteria > Omnitrophota > Gorgyraeia > Aquiviventales > Aquiviventaceae > JACPRA01. The sequence goes on along the minus strand of JAHFGX010000001.1, from coordinate 58,969 downwards.
ACCGGTCCCGGCGCCCGGATCCGCCCCGCGCCCGCGTCAATGCCCATCGCCTGCAGCAGGCCGTCCGCGCTGGCCGCCGGAAGCTGAAACCGCTCCACGAGGCGCTGCGCGCGCAGCCGCGAGGTGTGCGTCCAGTACCGGTGGACGTCCACGAGGACGCCGTCTTTATCGCAACAGACGTGCCGCGCCCCGTCCAGCCATGCGGCCGGCACCGTCGGCACGGCGAGGCGCGCCGTCATCGCAGCCCCGGCGAGTAGACGGAGCTTTTCGGGATGTCATAGGTCGTCGGGGTGACCGCGAGCAGCGGCACCGTCGTCGGCCGCGCCTGGTAGAGCCGGAAGATATTCGACATCTCCAGGCTCCGGGAATCGGCCGGCCCATAGCCGTCGAAGCCCACCAGCAGGATGCGCGCCGCCCCCGCGGCTTCGGCGACCGCCATCGCATATGCGGCCACCGCGTAGCCCGGAATGACGCAGCCGGTGGGCCCCACCTCGAACGTCCGCGGCTGGACGCGTAGCCCGTAATCCAAAATCTGAAGCGATGGGGACTGGACCAGTGTGGCCCGCACCTCGTCGGGGATCATGCTAATCGGGGCGATCAGCGGCCGATCCCCCTGCTGGTAGTCCTTGAAATCCATCAGCAGCCGCATCCGGTGGCACGCGGCAAACACCGTCACCTTCTCCCTGGGAAAGTCGGGGTTCGTGTTCAGCGCGATCACCACCGGAGACGTCTCGTCCACGAAGCGGCAGAGCGCGTCGAGGTGCTGATGCATCCCCGGCCCGCGGGCGACGATCATGACGGTTTTGCCCTGCGCCCAGCCCTGCGCGGACCACCCGCCCTCGCCGGCGCCCCCATTCCCGGACAGCGCCTGATGCAGAATCTCATCCGTGTACATCGCCGCGCCTGACCGCCGGAGAAACTCCAGCGCCTCGAGCATGTGGTGCGTGTCATGCCCCCGGCCCATCAGCTCCTGGACGAACGTCGGATGGATCGAATACGCGGCGGACAAGTAATAGAGGAGGTTGGGGCCCCATCCATACCGCCGCCGCAATTGCTCGAACTCTTCCATGACGATAGGAAAGAGCGCTTCCGGAGCGTAGCGATTCGGCGTTCGGTCGTTCAGGGCCAAGAGCAGATGCTCCGTGCGCGCGTTGCCGGCTCCCCGCCCCATGCCCAGGATCGTTCCGTCCACCCAGGCGACTCCGCCGTCAGTGGCCGCGAGGCAATTGGCCGCGGCCTGCCCCATATTGTCATGGGCGTGGATGCCCAGCGGTCCCTGCCAGCCGTGCCGCAGTCCGCGGATCGTCGCGGCCACGCGCGGGGGCGTCATGTTGCCCAGCGAATCCGCGAAATAGAGCACGTGCACGGCCCCCCACCGCTGGATGGCGGCCCCGGCGTGCTGCAACTCCTCGTCCGATTTGCCGGCGGCCTGCATGAGGTTGATCCCCACCAGGTACCCCTGGGCCTTCAACCAGCAGGCGATCGCCTCGCTGCGCGCCACGTCATCGAAGTGCGCGGCAATGCGAACCAGCCGGACCGGGGAGCGATCCGCCTTCTGAAACAGCGACGCGAGCGCCGCCTCCGGACCGTCCGCAGAGGCGAGGAGGGATTTCGCATTCACCATCACCCCCAGGAGCGCCTCCTTAGGAAGGGGCAGCGTCTTGAGGAACGCGTCGGTGGAGTAGGCATAGGGGCCCAAGAAGCGGTCCTCTGGGAGCAATCGGAACCCGATTTCAATGGCGTCCACCCGGGCCGACTGCAGCGCCTGGAGATAGCGGTCCACCACCGGGCGGGGAAAGTTCCACTCGTTGTAGTACCCGCCGTCGCGGAGGGTGCAGTCGAGCACGCGCAGGTCGGTCGTCATTAGGACGCCCTCGTCGGCGTTGCACAGACCGCCCTCGCCACCATCCGGTCGAACGCCCTCACCGTCTCGACCACCGTCCCCACCTCCGCATCGGTCAGGTCGGTATACAGCGGCAGCGTCACGATCTCTCCCGCCACGCGGTCGGTGCGCGGCAACGCCCCGGCGGCATAGGGCGCAAAGAACGGCTGGCGGTGGTTCGGCAGATAATGGACGCCGGTGCCGACGCCGCGCGCCGCCAGGAACTCCATGAATCGGCCCCGGGCGTCCGCCGGCACCTTGACGATGTAGAGCTGCGGGGCGGTCTCCTCATAATTCACGCGGAGCGGGCGGACGGACGCCAGCTCGCCGAACGCCGCGTCGTACGCCAGGCACACCGCCCGCCTCCGAGCGATGATCTCGTCGAGCCGGCGCAGCTGCGCCAGCCCGATCGCCGCGCAGAAATTCGGCAGGTGGTAGCGCCAGCCCGGCGCGGTTACCTCGTACCACCAGCTCTTCGCCTGCCCCTGGCGCCGCCAGGCATCCTTGTCAATGCCCAACAGCCGCATCCGGCGCAGCCGCTCGGCCGCCTCGCCGTCGGCCAGCGCCACCGCGCCCCCCTCGCCACAGGTGATGGTCTTGATCGGATCGAAGCTGAAGCAGGTCGCATGGCCGAAGCTGCCGATGATCCGGCCGCGCGACGTGGAGCCGAACGCGTGGGCGGCGTCCTCGATGACCGCGAACCCCTGGCGCTCGGCCAGCACGAGCAGCCGGTCCATGTCGCACGGCTGCCCGCAGTAGTGCACCGGCATCACCCCGCGGGTGCGGGGTGTCACGCGCCGCTCCACATCCGCCGCATCCATCAGCAAGGTATCTTCGTCCACGTCGCAGAAGACCGGCCGCGCGCCGGCGGCAATGATCGCCTGCACCGAGGCGGCGAAGGTCAAGGAGGGAACGATCACCTCATCCCCGGCCCCGATCCCAAACGCCTCGATGGCCAGATGGAGCGCGGAGGACCCGGTATTCACCGCCACCACATATGCCGCGCCAAGCCGCCGCTTGATGGCCTCCTCGAATTCATAGGTGGTCGAGCCCAATCCCAGCCAGCCGCTGCTGAAAACCTCCCCAACGGCGTTGAGCTCCTCCTGCCCGAGCGACGGTCGAGCGGTTGGTATCATGCGGCGCGCCTGAAGATCACTGCCACCACAGCGTCATTGAACGTCGGCCATCCGGCCCGCCAGGACGCGCCTGGGCGGGTGCCGAGCAGCCGGAACGCCTGATCGAACAGCGATACCTCCTCGCACGCCAATCCGGCGGTGCGCCCTGCGCGCAGATGAGCGCCAATGGTTCGCATATACCCCCACGGCACCTGCTCCCGGTCCCGCGCCAATCGGCGAGCCAGCACGCGCCGGGCAGCCAGCCGCGCGATCTCTTGAAGGCATAGATTGGAAGCGCAGATGACCACGACCCGGCCTTCAGGCCGCATCACCCGGCGCAACTCGCGCAGCACCTGCACGTACTCCAACCGATCGAAACAGTAATCCACCGTTGAGAGATACGCCACGTCATACAACCCGTCGCGGCATGGAATCTGCCTCGCATCCCCGATCATGCCCCGCACCCCCGCCACATGGGTGGCAAGATACTTGAGGGATTCCGCTTCGCACTCCAGGGCATCCACCTGATAGCCGCGCTCCACCAGCACGCGCTCGACGAATCCCAGCCCGGCCCCCACGGATAAGACCCATGTGGAACCGTTCGCGCCGCGAGGCGCCACGCACGCGTCGGCAATCCACTCCCCGATGCGGCGCTTGACCGCCACCCATTCCGGAGCCAGCGCCTGGCCGTCCGCTGTCCATTGCCGATAGAAGGTGGCATAGACGCCGCGGTCCGCCACCGGCGCGGCAGAGGCCGAAGCTAGCGGTTTCAGCGAAATGCGCTGCCATTCGCGTTGGAAGAACAAGCGTTCCATGGGCCTCACTGATGGAGCGTGGCGGCCACCGTCGCCCGGCTCATGAGAGCTCGGCTCCCGCCAGTTCGCGATCGGCCACGACAACAGAACGGGACCGGCCGCGCAGCAGCACAGCCCCTCCCACCGCCGCCCACACCACACAGGCTGCAGCCAGCCGCAGGCTGAAGGTCACGGCCATCGGCCGAGGCGAAGCATAGGCGAGCGGCGCCAGGTGATACGCGGCATACAGTCCCACGGTCACCGCCAATAACCCGAGCAACGCCCCATTCAGCGAGAGCCGATCGCGCCATCCGGCGCAGACATGCCGCTGCATGGAGAAGACAAACAGGGCGGAAATGACCGTTTGCGCGATCACGCTGGCGAGCGCAATGCCGCGCAGGCCCCAGCCCGCCCGCACCGCGGCTGTGGTCAATGCCAGGCTGAGCAGCACGCCGGCGCCCCACAGCACCGTGGGAAGCCGCCGCCGGTTCACCGTGGCCGACGTCAGCACATAAATCGGGATGCTTTGAACCAATCCGCAGGCCATCAGGAACGCCAGCAGTTCAAACGTCTCAACAGACGGCGCATACGCGGGCGCGAACCAATGGACCATGGCGCCGAAACTGGCTTGCGCACACGTCACCATGGCGCACGTCAGCAAAAACAGCCACACGGTCACCTGCCTGATCTGCGGCCCCAGCGTTTGGGGATCCCCAGCGCGGCCCAATCCGGCCCAGAGCTTCGCCTGCAGCACCACGGGCAGGCTGGCGCCCAGCATCACTCCCCCCCAGACGCATTGTTTCGCAAAGGTGAAGTACCCGACCTCCGTCAGCGGCAGCGACATCGCAACCGCGGTCTGATCAATCGCCCGAAAGATCAAATAGAAAATATTCGCCATCGACAGCGGAATGCCGACCATGAACAGCCGCCACATCTGCTGCCGATCCCACCGCCAGCGGAATCCGAGCGGGGGCGCCCCGTAGCGGTAGACCGCCATGGCGGCGCACGCGGCGACGGCGATTTTGAGCAGCGGCGTGTACATCGTGAGCCACGGCAGGGTCAGCAGCACGAAACCGGCGGACACCACCGCCGACACCGCCGTGGCTTTCGCCACCAAACCAAATCGCTGATGCATCTGCTGGATGCCGGTCGAAAAATCCCCGGCCTGGGAGATAACGAACACCACCGCCCCGACCAGCAGACCGGCCCGCAGCAGGGGGTCCGCCGTCAGCAGGCCGGCAACCGCCATGCCTACCGCAGCGATGAGCACGGTCAGGCCTTCTCCCGTGATGCCGAGATTCTGCACGGTTCGGGCCTCCTCGGTTTTGCCCTGGGCCAGGAGGGCAGATAATTCCAGTTGCGCCGCGCTATAGATGCCGGGCTTGGTGAGCGCCGCGTAAAATTGCCACAAGCCGATCAAGCCGACGATGCCTAACAAGCGCGGCCCGATCTGCCGGGCAATGAGAATGCCCAGCGGAAACTGGATGGCCACGCTCAGCAGCGCCGCTCCGGATAACGTGAACGAATAGCGGAGCAGCGGCCGGAACGATAGCCAGAGGCTGGGATCGTCACCTTCCATCATTTGACGGCCTCGACATACAGCGAGTAGCAGGCCCGATGCGGACGTTCCACCCCACGCAGCGCCAGCCCGGCGACATGAGTGCTGCCGTTGCTGACACGTCGCACCATCGTAAACCCGGCATCCGTCAGCATCCGGCGCAGCTTCTCAAAATAGATGGGCGTGATATGCCCACCGCTGCGCTGCTGCTGCGGGCTCTGCAGCGACACGCACCACCGGCCGAACTCCTCCACGGTGAGCGTGCCGACGCGGCGGTCCGTCTCCTCGCGGGACGCTAAGACGGGAATCTGCGTGTTCCGTTCAATGTAACAGGACGCCACGCCGAGCAACGCGACATGATCTTCCGTGTACGCCATCGGCAATCCCAAACCTTCCACCAGCGATGCGCGGTACTCCTCGCGGAAGTAGTCGAGAAAGGCGCGATCCCGCTGCCGGTACGCCTCGATAGCCCGCTCCAGGTCCGGCGCCTCAAGGCGCAGCGTACCGCCCGGCTTCAGCAGGCGGCAGCTCTCCCACAGCAGGTACGCAAGCATCTCCTCACCGAGATGTTCAATGACGTGCGCGGCGTAGATCACGCGCTGCGAGGCGTCGGGAAACGGCAGCGGCTGCCGCTGCCGGAAATCGACGTTGACATCTGCGCCGTCCGCATCCACCGTGATCCATTCCGGCCGAATGCCGTAGCGATTTTGCTCGCCCAGCGCGATGAGGCCGGACGAAAAATTCCGCGTCGCGAGCTGGCGGAACCAACGCCGCGCTTGAAGCCGGCGATAGAGCCAGGGCTTGAGCCGCCTCATCACACCGTCTGCGGAAGTACGTTGTTCACGCGTCCTGACATGACGCTCTCCCGGCGCAAGCGGGCGGCTTCCTCAAATGGCGCACCCTCAAGCGCGGCCACGCGAAGGCCAGCCCGCTCAACCTGATGAAGAAATTCCGCCGGCGGGTTGCCGCTCACGCCCAGATCCAGATAGTCGCAATAAAACAGCTCGGCAGCGTGAGATGCGTTGAGCGCGTCGGCATGCTCCGTCCTGGCCCGAGCCAATGAATGCTGCATGTACGCCTCGGCGCAGAACGCTCGGCAGGCATTGAAATAGACAGTCAATTTTTCATGTGGTTGCGGTAGGCGCATAATGCCCAACGCCCGCTGGCGCGGGATCACCTGCTGCTGCCATCCGGCCGGCAGGGTGCTGGCATGCCATAGGTACGAATCGAACAGCAGCGCGTCGCCGGCTTCGATCGGCAGGGTCCGGGCTTCGAGCATGATCCTGGCCTTCCCGACTACCTGACGGATTTTCCAGTCCCGGGCAATGTCGCCTGTCCGCAGGGGCAGCCGGTGCGATCCCGCAACGATGTCCACGCTGCCGCCGTAGGCGGCTGTGTTGTCCTGCAGGTAGAGCCCGCACTTCACAAAACGGTACCGGGGATCCATGTGCTGGGGCCGATACCCTTCCGACCCCGTGTCCTGATGCCAGCCCCACCGCGGAACCCGGATGCCCTGAATATTGATCTGCCCGAACCCGAACGTGTCCCGTTGCACCTGCAGATCCGGGATCAGCGTATAGCGCGGCTCCAGGATCGCCGAGAGCGCGGCCGTGATCCGCTCATGAACGGGAAACGCCCAGACCTCGGGAATGGAAAATGAAACCGACGGGGGGAGGAAGCGCAGGTCCTGGTCGGGCCGCGCCGCCTCAATGGTGCGAAATGCGTCTTGGATGCGTGCCCGCAGCAACCGGCATTGCTCGCGGTTCAGTACCCCTTTGAGCAGGACGTATCCTTGCCGGTCGAAAAACTCAGACGTCATGCGTTATCCTCCGACGCTCGTGAATGCCGCTGGTGCCTGCTCCCCCCGTGCATCGCGCGGGTGGCGCGCGATGTCCCACAGCGCCTGCGCGGCGCGGCGCGCCGAGCCGCCATCGTTCTCATGGGTGCCATAGCGGCTGAGGAACTCATCGTTTACCGGCGAGACCGGTCCCCACGACGGGGTGTGCACAGCCGCATCGATGTCCCGAAAAAATTCTTCCGGCGTGGTGGAAAAAACCGCGCGCTTTCTGAGCAACCCGGTCGCCTCCGGCGTGAAATGAATGAAGCGGCGATCCGCGAACGCGATCACCGGCTTATGCGTCGCCAGCGCCTGCAGCAGCGTGGTCGAGGGGCTGTCGATGATGATCAGGTCTCCCCGGCCGAGCACCTCGGCAAACGACACATCCCGCACGAACCGGCACCGCTTCACGCGCTGCCGCCGGGCCCATGACTTCAGAGGATTGGGCACCATATCGCGCGGGTCCAGCTTCACGATCAACTCGATGTCGGCGTGGCTCAACCGCTCGATTACCTGCCGCTGCAGCCGCCAATACTGGATATCCGGATAGGCATGGAGAGTGAAATAGCGCCGGTCGCCCATGAGCAGCGTCACCACATACACGGCCGTCCGGCCCGGGCGGCGGCCGGGCTTCCGATGCGCGGTCATCAAGCGATCAAGATCCGAAGAGCCAATGGTCACAGGGATGGTCTGCCCGGAGAACCGCTCCATGGCTTCCGAAACACCCCTTCCGTAACTGAGGTAATAGTCCGGCAGCCCCATGTCGCAAAACCGCTGCATCGGAAAATCGACATACCCAAGAAACCCTCCATGCTGATACGCAATCACCGGGATCCCTGCCCGGCGGGCAGCCGCGGCACACGCCACCTCTTCAACCCGGACGAAGGTTGATCCAAGGACAATGGGATGGCTGACCGTCTTGAAGGCCGCATCCATCCGGCGCGAAATCCGGCAATGCCTGGACAAGAGATCCGCGAACAACGAGCGGAGCGGCTGCTCGACCAGCGGGGCGAGATCCACGCCGTCAATCCTGAACAACGCTCGCACCTCGGCATCGTGTCTCAGCGCATTCCAGCAGCGCTCGACGACCGCCTCAAGCTCAGCATCGGCGGCAGCATCGGGGGACGGCGATGCCACGCGCCTCACTAATGTCCGCCAATGTATCAGGCGGCCGCCTTCGGCCAGCCATGCCTGCAGCGCATCCCGATCCGACCACAAACCCGTCAACACGAGGGTCGCCTCTTGTGAGCCCCGCACCCCAGGGGGCCGGGATGCGCCGACAAGAGCCGCATGGTGGCGCCGCAACCATCGCCCCAGCCCTATGGCGCGAGCCGAAGCGCTTCTGACGCACCGCTTCAACTGCGCTGCCATGCCGGGAAACCGCGCCGGCGGCCGGGCAGCAACGGTCAGGCCGATCGCCTGGCAACCTCGCTGTTCCGCAACGAACGGCAGCAGCCAGCGGGAGACGGAAGATGGAATGGCCCAGCGACCGGCCGGCACCACATCCGACGGATAACGGCAATAGACCACCGCCTGGGGGGCCAGCGTCTCCAGAGCCGACGCCAGCGTGGCCGTCCGATGCAGCAACGCGTCCATAATCATTTTGAGAAACTGAAACTCATATCGGAGTGAAAAATGGCGGACCTCGGAGACTGGCCCGGCATTGGCGTGAAGCGCCTCGTCCACCGCATCGCAGAACCGCTCCAAGATCTCAAATTGCGCCAAACCGCGCACCACCAGATCCTCTTCCATGTACAAATCTTCAATGCTGTGATACGTCAGCCCCCGCTGCTCTGCGGCGGCATCCGCCTCCGGCGTCAACGCCACCAGCATCAGCTCGGTGTTGGTCTGCGCCGACCACGCGCGCAGCTGATCCAGCTCCTGCGCGGTTTCGAAGAACCCGGCGCTCGGTTTCACCAGCAGCTCCTCCCCCCGTCCATCACGAGGTTCGCGCCCGTCATGTACGAGGAGGCATCCGACACCAGAAACACCACCGCCGCTTTATACTCATCAGGATGCGCCAGGCGCTTCAGAGGAATGAGTTGTGAAAGGCGCTGGACGAATTCCTCAGGCTGATCCGCAGCCACGCCGCCCGGGGACAGCGTGTTCACCCTCACGCCCTGCGCCGCCCAGTAGGTGGCCAGATACCGGCTGAGGCCAAGGAGGCCGGTTTTGACGACCGAGTAGCTCACGGGCTTCACCGGTTGCTGAGCCGCAGCCCGCTTCGGCTGCCGGTAGATCCGCTGGTCCGGGGCGATCACCGAGAGGTCCGAGGCGATGTTCAAAATCACGCCGCGCCCGCGCCGGGCCATGGCGCCGCCGATCGCCTGGCTGCACAAAAACGCGCCGGTCAACCCGACCGCGACGTCGCGGTTCCATGCCTTCAACGGAAACTGCTCCAGCCGCGACCATGCTGGTCCATTGCGGCCCGCCGCCGTCACCGCCGGATTGCACGCGGCGTTGTTGATCAAAATGTCCACGCGCCCAAAGGAGGAGAGGGTGCGGTCCCGCAGCGTGGCCACCTGCCGCGGATCGGTAATGTCGGCACGCACGCCTAACGCCCGGACCGCATAGCGCTTGGCGATCCGCGCGGCGGCGCGCTCCGCCTCCTCACCGCGCACATCGCACAGCACAGGCAGGCCGCCCATTTCGGCAATCGCCTCGGCGTGCTTCACCCCGAGCAGACCGGCGCCTCCGGTGATGACCGCCACACGGCCGGTCAGATCGAAAAGGCGCCGTCCTTGTGCGCGAGCCGAAGGCCGTTTACTGGTTGTTGTCGGCATGGGCCGCCACCACTCGTAAACAGGTTCGTTCCCCGCCATAATTCAATTCGTCAGAGCGCCACATGCGGTCCATCTGCCCCCGCAACAGCAAGGCATCGTTCGCCCATCGCTCCACCGTTCGTGGCATGCGCCCCGGCAGCGATTTATAGAGCCGTTTGATCCATGCGCTTCGCGGCGGGCGCTCCTTGTGGGTTCCATATCCCGGAGCGGCGGACGTAGCCGCCCACCAGATATCGTATCGCTGGCCGCAGGTGTCGAGAAATTTGACGGCGAATCCAGCCCGGATCAACCCCTGCCTCAATGCCTCGGCGCTGAAAAAGGCCAGGTGCGGGGAATCATTGCGGCGCATCCCGGCGTAGCGCCGCCAATCGTTGTGCGGCACCTCGCACACCAGCACGCCATCCTGAGCCAGCAGCGTCCGCGCCTCCTGAAACACCGCGACGGCGTCGGTGCCATTAAAATGCTCGGCCACATGGGACATGATGATGAGCTTAAAGCGCTGCATGCCGCACGCCGGTTGCGCGGCCATGCCCGGGCGAAACATTTCCGGAATGACCTGCACGTTGAGCTTCTGCTGCAAAAACCGGCCGGCCACGCGGTCTGCCTCAAAGGCCCAATGCGTCATGCCTGGGGCCAGTCGGGCCAATGCGTGGAAGCTGCCTCCCTGGCCCGGACCGATATCGAGCGCCGCATCACCTGCGGCAAGCGTTGTGAACATCTTGGCCAGCAGCACATGAGCCACCGCGCGGGGATCAAGCGGCCCAAGGCCGGTGAAGGTCGAGGTGTCCACGGCATCCACATTCACGGAACCAACATGCCGGTACACCAACCGGTAAAACGCCTGGAGGCGGTCCCATGCCGCCGGCGGATCAGCCCAGCCAAACCCGCACTGCTGGCAAACGAGCACTGTGCGTCCGGAGAACGGATTTTCAGCCGGCGGCACATGGTTGAAATCCTGCTCCAGGTACGACAGCCTGACAGGCGTTTCCGGCTGCGCCGAGCACACGGGACACGCCCCATCACTCTGAGGCGTCCCGGCTGCTGTGGCGGCCGTCAACAATAGCTCGTCACGGCTTGACATAGGTGGCCAGCCGACGGGCGATCAGCTCGTTGCCGGCATCGTTGGTGTGGCACGGATCGAGATACACGGTCTGCTGCACCCCCCGCCATATCGTGGGTGAGAAATCCACCATGGCGACGTTCGGCCCATGGTATTTCGAGGCCAGCCGTTCGAACCCGGCCCGGCTCTGCGCGTAGTAGGCCTGGATCTGCGCGCGCGGCATGGGCGGGACAATGCGCGCCTCCTCAGGCGTCAGTGACATCTTGTCCAGCACCGTCGGCTGCAAGGCGTAGATGATCGGCACACCTCGCCCTGAGACCGCCGCCACCGCGTTTTCCACCATGTCGAGCCAGCGGCGCGCCGCCTCCTCCGGAGGCAGCACGATTTTGCCCGGCAGGGTCCTGACATTCAGGGTTTCGGTCATGACGCGCCCGCCCATCCGCCGGTAGGCTTTCTGCAGCAGGCGCGTGGTGTAGAACTTGCTGACCAAGACACTGGTGTTCAGGAGATGGCGCATTGTGGCCTGGCCATCGGAGAAGACGGTGAGCAGGTACAACGCATACTCGTGGCCATTCGGCCAGCAACGCTCCTGCTGGTACGCATTCTGGTACCCGCCAGCCCAGGACGGGTAGGCGAAATCGTTCCACCCGTCGTAAAAGATCACCAGGTCTGGGCTGTACCGATAGAGCGTGGACTGAAAATAGCCCAACTCCTGAAACGAGGTGTACCCATCCACCCCGGCGTTCATGACCTCATACCGGCCGCCCCGGGCGTTCAGCATCCGTTCCAGCTGCGCCGGGATGGTAGTGGCGTTGGAGGAGGCCCCGCTGCCGGCCACCGTCGAACCTCCAAGGATGAGAATGCGCTGGGTGCCGGCGGCCTTGTGGGACAGGTCGGGAAACGGCGAGCCGTTATCAATGAAGCCGAACTGATTAATGGACAGTCTGCCATAGGTGGTGTTCGGACGGTACCGAAAGCCGAGAAACGGATCGTAGAGAAACCGCTCCTCCCCAAACGTGGACGACGTGAGTCGAAACGGACGGAACAACGGATGAAACGCCAGCTCCCCTTTCAGCTCCCCGCGGATCGCGAAGACGCTCATCGACAAAAGTTCTATCATCAGCAGCGAAACCATACTCAGCGCGGCGCGCGCCCAGCGCCGCCGTGTGGGTGATGGCGCCGGTGACGCAGCGCGCTTCATTGCTGGCGGCGCGGAGACTAACATGCGCGCGTCTGCCCTCCATCCACCACCAGGCAGGCGCCGGTGATGAAAGCCGCCCGCGCGGAAGCGAGAAACACCACCGCATCCGCCACCTCATCGGCTTTCCCGAAACGCCGCAGCGGGACCTCAGTGTTGAGGTACGACTGCCACCGCTTCGGCTCCTCTGTCATCTTGCGGTCCCACGCGCCGCCGGGGAAATAGATATTGCCCGGCGCCACCACATTGACCCGCACCCCGCCTGGCCCGACTGCCTGCGAGAGCTGCTTGGCCGCATGCTGCAGTGCCGCTTTAGACGCGCCGTAGCTGATGGGCGCGCGCAGCGCCTCCCGGCCCGCAATAGAGGAAATGAAGGTGAGGCTGCCGTTCCGCTTCAGCAGGTGCGGCAAGGCCGCGCTGGCCACCGCCATGCTGCCGACCAGATTGGTGTTCAAGGACGATTCCCATTCCTCAACGCTCCATCGCCATCCGGTTCGGCCGGTCCCGCTGCCGATGTTGGCTACGACCGCATCCAGCCCCCCGAACCGCTGGACCGTCTGGCGCAGCGCGGCGCGGATGCCGTCCGGATGGCTCAAATCGCCTTGCATCGCCAGGAGCCGCGAACGGCCGTGCTGCTTCGCGAGCGCCGCGGCCGCCGTTTTAAGCGCCGCGCCGTCGCGGCCGGTAATAGCGACCTTCGCGCCTTCGCGCAGAAACGCGCCGGCAATCGCCAATCCAATCCCCCGGCTCGACCCGGTGACCAGCACCACCTTACCGCGCAGACGCAGATCCATCCCAGGCCGCCTGCTCAAGATACTGCTCCACAAAGGCGCGATTGCGCTTGGCGTGCTCCAGCTCGGTGACGCTGGAATCGCGGGCCGCTTGGAGAATAAACGGACCGGCGAATCCCAGCTCATGAAAGATCCGGAAGCAGGCTGGAAAATCCACCGCGCCAGTGCCAAGCGGGACCGTGCCGCCGCCCAGCGTGCGATCCTTCACATGCACGCTGCCGAGCCAGGGGCCGATCGCGTCGAGCTCTTCCTGCGGATCATGGCCCGCGGCGGCGCAGTTACCCATGTCATACGTGATGCGGATCAGCGGATGGTTGACGGCGGTCATGACCCGCACCTGCTCCTGCGGGCTCAAATCGCTCTCGATGTGGAGCGCCATACCGGAGCGCTCAACATCAGACCGCACCTCACGCAGCAGCGCAAGCAGCGCTTCCCGCTCACGCTGAGAACGCAGGGAGGAACCATCCACAAACGGCAGCACGATGTGCCGGCTGCCCAGGCCGGCGGCGCGATCCATCAGCCATCGCAGATGAGTGACGTTGCACGACCTCACCTCGCCGGCTGCCGTGATCAGGCGGTCGGTCATGTAACAGTCGGCGCAGATGGAGCGCACTGTGATGCCGGATTGCTGCGACAGCCACCGGAGATCCGCGATGCCGGCCTCGGTCATCAGCGGATGGTCCCGCGCCGTCTCTTGCTCATACACCCATTCAATGCAGGCCAGCCCGGCTTCGCGGGCCAGCGCAAATTCCTCGCGCCACGTCGCCACGGGGAACGATTGAATTCGTCCATTCGCCGGCGGGGACAGCCGGCCCTGCATGATCCCAATCGCCACGCTCATGAGGACAGCACCTCGACCAATTCGATCGTCATGCCATCCGGGTCCTGGCAGCAACACACCTTGGCGGAGCCGTCCGGGGAGCGCTGCGGCGGCGCGTTGAACCGGATGCCGGCCTGCCGCAGCCGCTGATACAGCGCCGCCAGATCCTCCACGCCAAAGGCCACATGCGTGGGGCCGGGCGTGCAGATCGTCCGCGGTGCCTCCGCTGCACCCTGAGGCGAATGGAACCGCAGCAACTCGATGACGGCGCCCCCCTCCGCAGCGGCCAGCTTCACCGTCGTCATCCTGGCGTTCTTCAATGCCAGCAAGCGATCAAGATACTCGCCGGCTTCCTCCCTGCGCGTCACAACGCGCAGCCCCAACAGATCGCGATAGAACTGCAGCGACCGTTCCAGATCCTTGACCACGACGCCGACGTGCCGCACCGCGATGCCTTTGCGCTCGGCGGCGATCATCCAATGATCTCCTGCAGGGCCTCGGCCAGGACCTCGACGCCCTCGGCCAGCGCCTCGTCGCTGATGGTCAACGGCGGGCCGATCTTGATGGACTCCCGTCCGGTATGCACCACGAGCAATCCCTTCTGCATCGCCCGCTCGCACACCCGGCTGGCCGTGGCCGTGTCCGGAAGGCCCGTGGCCGGATCAGCCAGATGCAGCGCCGCGAGCAAACCCTTGCCGCACACGCGCAGGACATGCGCCGGAAATCGCCGCTGGATCTCATGCAGTCCCGCCAAGAGCCGCTCCCCCTTCCGCTGCGAGGCCTGGACCAGATCCAGCGCTTCCATCTGCTGCAGCGTCGCCAGGCCCGCCGCGCAGCTGAGCGGATTCGCCGAATGCGTGCTGCTCATGGACCCGGCTTCAGGCAAATCCAGCAGCGAGGCCTTGCCCAGCACGCCCGCCAGCGGCAGGCTGGAGCTCATGCCTTTGCCGCAGCAAACCAGGTCGGCTTCCACCCCGTAATGCTGATACGCAAACCATCGGCCGGTCCGGCCGAATCCGGCCTGGATTTCGTCGAAGACAAGCAGGATGTGATGCTGCCGCGTAAACTGAGCCAGCGCCTGCACGTAGGCCGACGGAAAAAAGATCGCCCCCCAGCCGAGGTACGGCTCAAGGATAAATCCCGCGAGATCCTGCTCGGCATCCACGCCCTGCGCCGCCAGATGCGCCAGATCCTGGGCAAATCGTTCTGCGCCATCCTGCACCTCCCAGGGGCACGGAAACGGGAGCCGGTGCACGTTCGGATCGTCATAGCCGATCCAGGCGCGCGCCGCGGGGGTGCCGCCCAGCATTTGGGCCAGCATCGTCCGACCATGCATGCTGCCTTCAAACGACACCACGCCGCCGCGGCGCTTGCCGGCCGCGCGCCCGTGCAGCCGGATCAGCTTGACCGCGCATTCGGTCGCCTCGGTTCCGGAAGACACCAGGAACGCCTTCTCGCATTCGCGCGGCGTCGCGTGGATCAGCTGCCGCAGGTAGCGCGCCCTGATCTCGGTCGCAAACGTGTAGCTGTGCACCAGGCCCTGCTTCAGCGCGTCCTCAATCGCCTGCGTGACCGCCGGATTCGCGTGCCCGACATTGGCCACAAAAATCGTCGAGGTGAAGTCGATCCAACAGTTGCCGAACCGGTCCCACACCTGAAAATCCTTGGCCCGGTCCCACACCACCGGCAGCTGGCCGTGCATGGACCTCGCTTCATACGCCGACAACGCTTCCAGCACCGGCAGCGAATCAGGGACGGGCAGCGGCGTCTGAATGCGGCGGAATTTCGTCCGGACCTGCGGCACCACGGTCGGCGTCATGCCAAAGGCGGTCGTCTCGGCCACCGAGGTTGCCATGCTCAACCTCTCCGTCCCGCCACCGACTGCTCTGCGTCCAACAACCGGCTCAGCGGCGACGGGTGCTGCGCCAGCTGGTAGGCCAGGTAGTCCAGGTCCTCCTGGCGGTCCACTTCGGTAACGATGGGGGTGACGAACGCGAGCACGCGCGGGCCGTACAGCGCGCGCTGGTGGAGCACCACCTCGCTGCGCATGATGTCCACATAGCCGTTCGGGTGATAGGCGGGCGGGAACGCCTGCCGGGGGAGATTGTAGTATTCGCTCCTCGTCTCATGAGGAAACAGACCGGTGAGCAAGCCATCCGTCATCCCCATCATTTTCTGCGGCGGCTCAGCCAGCTCGTGGACCGAACGCAGCGACGTCGCGTCCTTCCGCGATTTCAGCAACTCGATCGCCGCGGACAGCAGCGATGGATCGCGCAGCGGCGTGGTGGGGCGGCAGAACACGATCCAGTCCGGCCGGGCCTGCTGCAACGACTGCAACACGTGCTGCACCACGTCAAAATCGGTCGAGGCGTCCTGCGCAAATTCCGCCGGACGCACAAACGGGATGTCCGCGCCATACGCGCGGGCGACCTCGGCAATCTCCGGGGAGTCCGTCGAGACCATGACGCGATCGATAGCGGGACAGGCGCGCGCGGCCGCGATCGAATAGGCGAGAAGCGGATGGTCCCCCAGCCTCCGGAGGTTTTTCTTCGGGATGCCTTTGGACCCGCCTCGAGCGGGGATCAGCGCAGCCAGGTTCATGCAAGCTGCCGTTCGCGGAAGACGGCCACATTGACCGCCTTATCATCAACGAAGACATCCGCCCGAGGCTTGCCGAAGTGCAGCTCATGGTGCTGGATGCCCCACTCCTTCAGTTGCCGCTCTGTCACGGAGCGCCAGTCCATGCCGGTGGACGATCCGCGCGCCGTATAGAGAATGATGCGGTGGCCCTGGGTAAACAGCGCGTTCACCTGCGCAATGATCTGCGGATGCGGCTCGGCCGAGGCGTACTTGCCGCCGGTGTCGGTGCACAGCGTGCCGTCAATGTCGAAACAGTAGATCATCGGGCTCCCGGCGTCTCCCATCCTGATGACGGACCGTGGAACATGCCCCAATACCGCAACTTCTTCGCGTTGGCCGCTTCTCCAGGCGTGACGCGCTTGACGCCGTCGCCGAAGACAATCGGAATGGTGCGGATGTAGCTCGTGAGCATTTCCAGTCCGCGCTTCTCCAGCGAGGCGGCCTGGTCGCTGCCGTACATGGCGCGATCCAGCGTGATATGCCGCTCAACCGCGACCGCACCCATCATGGCGGCCAGCACCCCGGGCACCATCGTGACCTCATGCCCGCTGTAGCCCACCGGACAGTTGTAGCGGCGGCGCAGCTCCACGAGACAGCGCAAGTTCAGCGCGCCTTCCGGCGCCGGGTACTCCGAGACGCAATGCATGAGGATGAACGGGCAGCGATGGCGCCGGAACACGTCGACCGCCGCGTCGAGCTGCTCGTAATCGCTCATGCCCGTCGACAGGAGCGTGAGCTTGCGCTCGTCCGCCACCGTCTCCAGCAGCTCCCGGTGGGTGACCATGGGCGAGGCGATCTTGTTGTATTTCAAGTGATAGGGCCTCAGAAATAGCTGGCTCGGAACATCCCAGGCCGAGGCGAACCAATCGATCCCGACGTTCCGGCAATAGGCGTCGATCTGGTCATACTCGTTCCGGCCGAATTCCAGCGCTGCTTTCTGCGCCCGCTGCGTATGGCCCCAGGGGCTTTCCCGCGGCGAATCGAGGAACTCCTTCGTGTAGACCAGGTCCACCGTGCGCTTTTGGAACTTCACCGCGTCGGCTCCGGCCGCCTTGGCCATGTCGATGAGCTGCTGGGCGATGCCCAGATCGCCGTTATGGTTGATGCCGATTTCGCCGATGACCAGCACATGCTCCGCAACCGGCCACGGCTCCTCCTGCAAGGATTTAATGAACGGCGCGATCTCCAACTGCGTTTCTTCTTCCGCAATCCTCATGGCTCCCCCTGTGGTCAGATTAGGCATCCGCGATGGTCATCCAGTCGCACGCGACATGGAGCAGCCGGCGCATCTCGAACCACGCGCGATCCGGCCAATTCGAGGCGTGCTCATTGAGCGACCCCTGCGAGGTGAAGCGCCCGCCGCGCCTCATAGGCTAATCGAGGTCCCGGCATCTGCAGTTCCGGACGCAGCGGACTCGGAGGCAGCGCAAGAAATGCCGGGTCCGCGAAATAGGCCGGATAGGGCGCCTGGGCCAGCACCCGCGCCCGATCCGCCACATGCGACAAGGCTGGATCCGCGGCGAGCTCCTGCGGCGTGAGCCACCCGCCCTGCGCGTCCTGGAACATGGCGTCATGCTGAACGTCAAACACCGCCCAGCGGCCATTCAGGCGCGCCAGCGACACGGTCAGCACGGCGCCAGTCTCGGGATGACGCAGGAAGCGCCAGTAAGATGGCACGCCGGCATAGGCGCACAGGGTGGTGAAGACATCGGCCATCTGGTCGTCGGTCCCGTACCCTCGGATGATGATATGCCACACGTGGTCATCCACCACCGGCCATCCCTGCGGGATCGGGCGGATGTGGCCGCGCGTCCACTCGAACACCGCCAGGGCGCGCTCGCGGTCGGTGTGAAGACCCTGGACGATCTGCGCGGCCAGGGCGCGGTACTCGCCGTCCCGGCGGAGGAAATCCACAGCCTTGGCATACTGCGGCACGGCATGTTCGGTCACGCGGAAATTGACGCCTTGCCGCGTGATCGCCGGCCGGGTGAGCGACCAGCAGCCGGCGAGCGCCGCCGCAAGCAGCAGGGCGCGAACCGGCCGACGCTTCATCCGCACAATCATCGGCTGAGCGCTCCCTCTTCTTCAGCCAGCGGAATCGCTGGCAGCAACGAGCCCTGAGATGCGGCTGGCATCGGGGCGCGATCCGACAGCGCCAGGATGCGCTCGGCAGGCACGCCGGCCTCCCCCAGGCGCTGACGGATCCGCTCCAAATCCGCGAAAGACGCGACCACGACGAAGTCGCAGGCACCGCCGGCCAGCGCGGCCACCGGCTGCACCGGACGGTCCATGAACACGGTGCCTGCAGACGCTTCATCCACCACGGCGACGATCTGCAAGCCGTGCTGCTGCACTAAGAGGAAGGCGATCTCCGCCAGCTCGCCCGTGCCGTAGAGGGCCACGCGCGTCCCGCCGGAGGCGCGGATCAGATGGAGAATATGGGTCAGGAGGGTGCGCAGGTGGCGATACAAGGCGAGCGAGTAATCAAGATATTCATAGCTGAGCCGCGCCTTTTCCGCCATGCCCTTGGGAGTCAAGAAGTAGCGCAGGCGTTTGCGCTGGAGGTTGACGATCTTGATGCAGCCTTTCTTGACCAGCCGGCGGATCAGAAAATTGGTGAGACCCAGCGCCAGGCCGTACTTCTTGGCCAGGCGCCGCTGGGTTACGGCATCTCCCGAAGAGATCTCCGTCAGGAACTGGAACTCGCGGTAGACTTCAGTGTTCATATTTTGAACACTCAATTATAGGGCACGGCATTGAGCGCTCGCAAGGGAATTTTTACGACTCCAAGCCCCGGAGCCAGACCTCGAACGTCAGCAGGGTCCAGAGGCGATGGGCATGGTCCGCGCGTCCCTGCTCGTGCTCCTTCACCAACCGCTGGACATAGGTATGGTTGACGTAGCGGCGCAGCCGCGCCTCCGGCGGGAGCAGCGCGTCCTGCACGAAGTCGCGCAAGTCCTGGCGGAACCACCGGGCCAGCGGCACGCCAAAACCCATTTTCCTGCGCCGGAGCACCTCCGCCGGCACCAGGTCTGCGAAGGCCCGGCGCAGCACGGCTTTCGTCTGCCGGCCCTCGAGCTTCATCGCATCCGGCAGCGTGAAGGCGTATTCCATCAGCTCGCGGTCCAGAAACGGCGAGCGCGCTTCCAGCGCGTGCGCCATCGTGCAGCGGTCCATTTTGACCAGCAGGTCGCCGGGGAGATAGGTTTTGAGATTGACGTACAGCAGTTGCGTCAGCGCCGAAGCTCCCCGCGAGCGCTCCACGTACGGAGCGAGGCGGCTCAAGGGCGCAGGCGGCTCGTCGCGGCCCCACCGGCACGCGTCCGGCAGCAGCTCCGGCAGATCGTCAGAGAACACCGCCGCCCAGCGGCTGAAGCGTTCGGAGAGCGGCCGGCTGGCGTGTGAGGCGAACTTGCGCAGATCGCGCCACAGGCCGCGGCTGCTCGCGCGACCCGGGCCCCACGACGCGGCCTGCTGCGCCGCCTGTCGGAGGGGCAGCGGCACCCGCTCGGCGGCCAGCGCGGCGACAAACCGCGAGTAGCCGGCAAACAGCTCATCGCCTCCGTCGCCGGTGAGCGCCACGGTCACGTGCTGGCGCGTCAGTTCAGCCAAGAGATAGGTGGGAATCGCCGAGGAATCGGCAAACGGTCCGTCATGATGCCAGACCAGGCGCTCCACCAGCTTCACCGCGTCCGGCGTAACGATGAATTCCGTGTGCGCCGTGCGGAACCGCTTGGAGACGGCGCGCGCATAGGCGGTTTCGTCAAAGCGCGGGTCCCCGGCAAACCCAATGCTGAACGTCCGCACCGGCTCGGGGTGGAGCCGGCTCATCACACCCACCACGATTGAAGAGTCCAGCCCGCCGCTCAAGAAGGCGCCCAGCGGGACATCGGCGACCAGGCGGCGCGCCACGGCCGCCTCGACCAACGTGCGCACGCGAGCCGCCGCGTCCTCCAACGAGGACGGCTGGGCTCCCGGCTCCGGCAGCGGCACGTCCCAATAGGCCTGCGCCTGCACGGAGCCGGCGGCATCCACCCGGAGCGTGTGGCCGGGAGAAAGCTCGGAGATCCCGGCAAGGCAGGTGTCCGGAGCTGGGACATAGCCGTAGAAGAACAGTGACGGAAGCGAGTCAGTGTTCACCCGGCTCGTCCACTCCGGATGGCGGCGGATCGCCTTGGGCTCGGAGGCAAAGAGAAACCGCGCCGGCGAGGCGGCGTAGAAGAGTGGCTTCTTGCCGACGCGGTCGCGCGCCAGCCACAGCGTCTGCTGCCGCCCGTCCCAGACGGCGAAGGCGAACATCCCCTCAAGCTGCGTGACGCCGCCGATCCCCTCCGCCTCATAAAGCCGCAGCAGCACCTCGGTATCCGACGCGGTCCGGAACCGCCAGCCCCGGGCTTGCAACTGCGCGCGCAGTTCCCGGTAATTGTAGATCTCGCCGTTGAAGACCACCCAGACCGACTGGTCGTCATTGGCCATCGGCTGGTCCGCCGCGCAGGAGAGATCAATGATCCGCAGCCGCGCGTGGCCCAAGCCGACCGGCGCCCCGGGCCCCGGCAGCCGCCGGGCATCGCGTCCATCCGGCCCGCGGTGGCATAGGGTCTGGACCATGGCGTCCAAAGCCGGCTGGCCCGTGGCCTGCCCCTGCCAATCCCACACGCCGACGATCCCGCACATGTTCAGAAGATCTTGAGAATCCTAGTCGGGTGCGCTACCGCAGTCCAAGCAATCCGCGGACGAGGGCGGCGTGGCGGGTGGCCCACGCCAGCGGTTGCGTCAGATGCAGGTCGATCAGCCCGTGCATGGCGACGAGGGCTGCCGTCTGCACGACACCCGTGCGATACGTCCGCAACTGGCGTTGGGCGTCGTGGAGCTGCTCCGGGGTTAACCGGTAGGCCACCACCTCGAAGACCGTCCGCGCCGATGAGGGCGCCACCGATTGGGCATCGCCCTGGCGGAAATGGAGCCCCAGTTCATAGGCGAGCGCCCAGAAGAGATACTGCCGGATCGCGCGGCGCCAGCGGGCCACGAGCCGCCCATGGGCCGGCCACCGGGCGAGATGTCCGTCGCAATACGCGATCAGCACCTGATCATAATCTCGCACAATGGACTCGATGGTGCGGCAGCTCACGTTTCGCCCATGCAGGCGATAGCGCCACAACCGCTGCGTGAGATGGCCGACAGCCCAGCGCTCCGCGATCTGGAACCACACCACGAAGTCGCCGAATCCCGGCGGGCCCTGCTCGTCGAACCGGATCGACCCCAACGCCGAGCGGCGGATCAGCGCTCCGGGGCAGCCGATGGAGGAGCGCCCGGAACGGATCGTCCGGTCGAGATAGACCAATCCCGGCGTCACCCTCTCCGCCCGCGCCGTCCGCAGCCCGATGCGCTCCCCCGCGCCGTTGATGAGCTCCCAATCAGAGCAGACGATGCCCGCCTCGGGGTGCGCCTTAAGGAAGGCCACGTAGGTGCTGAGGATCTGCGGCGCATAGAGATCGTCGTCATGAAAGAAGCAGAGGAACTCCCCGCGGCTCTGCTCGATGCAGAAGTTGTGGTTGGCGTGCATCCCGATGTTGCGCGGATGACGCACGTAGCGGACCCGGGAATCGGAGCGGACCAGCGCCTCGCAGAAGCTCGTCGTCTCCTCGTCAGCGCCATTGTCGCTGATCAGGACGTCGAAGGGCGCATAGTCTTGGCTGAGAATGGTCTGCACGGTGTCGCGAAGGAACGCCGGGCGGTGGTAGGTGGGGATACAGACGGACACCAGCGGGTTCGGCATTAGAGTGCCTCTCGACTTGCCACCCCGTTCATCGCCAGCCGGCGGGTCTCCTCGACGAGCGCATCTGCGAGGTACTGCAGTTGAGCGGCGCTCAAACCCGGGTACACGCCCACCCAACACCCCTGCTCCAGCACCCGGTCGGTCTGGCGCAGCTCGCCGACGATCCGATGCGGCACATCGCGGTAGGCGGGTTGCTTAAGCAAGTTGCCGCCGAAGAGCATGCGGGTTTGGATCTGTCGCGCCTCAAGCCGCCGCACCAGCGCCTCTCGAGTAAACGGCGCGCCCTCCTTCACCACCAGCGCAAACCCAAACCAGGACGGCTCGCTGTGGGGGGTGGGCTCCGCCAACTCCAGGAACTCCTCCAGCGGCGCGCAGGCGTCGTGAAGGACCTGCCAGTGCCGGCGGCGGGCCGCCACGAACTGGTCGAGCTTGCCGAGCTGTGCTAAGCCGATGGCCGCTTGGAGATCGGTGGGCTTCAGGTTGTAGCCGCGGTGCGAGTAGATGTACTTGTGATCGTAGCCCTTGGGCAGGTCGCCCAGTTGCCAGTCGAACCGTTTCCCGCAGGTATTGGCCTTCCCCGGGGCGCACCAGCAATCCCGTCCCCAGTCCCGGAACGACTCGACCAGCATCTTCAGCTTGCCGCTGGAGGTCAGCACCGCCCCCCCTTCCCCCATGGTGATGTGATGCGGGGGGTAGAAGCTCTGGGTCGCCAAGTCGCCGAACGTCCCGGTCCAGCGCCCGCGATAGCGGCTGCCCAGCGCGTCACAGTTGTCCTCGATCAAATACAACTCATGGCGCCGGCAGAGTTCCTGGATCGCATCAAGTTCAAAGGGGTTGCCGAGCGTATGGGCCATCATGATCGCGCGCGTGCGCGGGCCGATGGCCTCCCGCACGACATCGGGATCCGCGCCATAGGTTCGCGGGAGGACGTCCACGAACACCGGGATCAGCCCATAGTGCACCAGCGGGTTGACGGTCGTCGGGAATCCGGCGGCCAGGGTGATGACTTCATCGCCGGGCCGAAGGGGTCGCGCCAGCTTCGGCGAGGTCAGCGCAGCCACCGCCAACAAGTTGGCTGACGAGCCGGAATTGGTCAGGATGGCGTACCGCACCCCTACCCGCTTCGCCAGCAACTCGGTGAAGGCGTCCCCGTAGGGACCCAGGGTCAGCCAGAAATCGAGGGAGGCTTCCACCGCCGCGATGACTTCGGCTTCGTCATAGACACGTCCCGCATAGGGGATCGGCGAGCTGCCGGGCAGGAAGGCGACGGCTTCCTGTTGCAGGCGGGAGCGGACCAGCCGGCTCACCCGCTCTCGAATCTCGCGACGCAACAACGCCTCGTCTGTGGAGGCCGCCTTGGAATCAGGAGCGCTCATTGAGGCCTCGCGTGTCCTTCACCTGCGGCGTAGGCCTGCAGACCTTCGCGGGCAGACCGGACGGGATGTGGGAGAGCCGCGTGAAGGAGCTTGTCGATCTTCAAGCCAGCGTGCAGCGGTCGGCGAGCCGACTGCCGCAGGAGCGCCGTCGGCGTTGGCTCCACCCCCTGGGCATCCAAGTGGAAAGTCTCCGCGGCCAGTTGAGCCAAGGCGGCCCGACTCATGACCTCAGGGCCCGAGACATGCCAGATCCCGCTCGCCTGGCGCTCCAGGAGGTCCAAGGTGCCTGCCGCCAGATCCTCATTATAGGTCGGGGTGCTGAGTTGATCGTTGGCGACGCGCATCCGATCACCGGCGGAGAGCCGCGCTCGGATCTGCGCGACGAAGTTTTTTCCTTGCGCTTCCGGGCCGTAGACGACCGTGGTGCGCACCACCAAGGCGGAGGGGTTCACCGACAACACCCCCTCCTCCCCACGGACCTTGCTCCGTCCATAGGCAGACAGGGGGCGGACGGCGTCGGCCTCTGCATAGGGGCCGCCGGCCCCATCGAAGACGTAGTCCGTCGAGAAATAGACCACCTGGAAGCGCCCGCGGCCAGCTCGGGCCATCTCAACCGGGACCCTCGCATTCCAACGATTGGCCTCCTCTTCATGCGTCTCGCAGGCATCGACATTCGTGAACCCCACCGCGTAGATGACCGCCCAGGGCGTGTCGCGCTCCAGAAGGTCGGCCGCCGACCTGTCCGCCTCCCAGGGCACCAGCCCCGGCTGCGGATGCCCCCGATAGGTCCCGACGACCCGGAGGCCGCGACGCGTGGCTTCTCGGAAGATCGCCCCTCCGACCTGACCACTGGCTCCGAAGATCACGAGAGGGGACTGTCCGGTGGCTCTGGCCATCGTTCACGATGGCAGGAACGCGCGGGCCGGGGCCTGGCTCAGATACTCGGCATACCACTGGACGGTTTGGATGAGCCCCTCGTCCAACCCGTAGCGCGGCTGCCACCCCAGCTCGCTCCTGGCGCGGCTGCTGTCCAGCCACTGCTCGGGGATCTCCTCAAGCGGCCGGGCTTCGATCACGACCTCCAACTCAGGGCGTCCCGCGGCCGCCAGCACCTTGCGGCACATCTCCACGACGGTCAGCGGACGGGTCTCGCTAAAGTTGTAGGCCCGCCCCCGAAGCTCCGGCCGATGAGCCTGCTCGGCCAGCGCCAGGTACGCCGCGGCCGCGTCACGGACGTAGAAGTAATCCCGCACCAGGGTGCCATCGCTGCGGATCACGGGGCTGGCCCCCCGCAACGCGGCCCGGATGGTGCCCGGCACGAGCCGGTTCCAATTCAGGTCTCCTCCGCCGAACAGGTTGCCGCATCGGGTGATCACCACCGGAAGCTGATAGGAGCAGGCGTACGCCTGGGCCACGAGATCCGCGCACGCCTTGGACACGTCATAGGGATGGCGCCCCAACAACGGGGCGTCCTCCCGGTACGGGAGGGTCGGCTGTGCGCCATAGGCTTTGTCACTGGAGGCGACCACGATCCGGGTGACGGTCTTGGCCCGGCGGCAGGCCTCGAGCACGCACCAGGTGCCTTGGATGTTGGTCGTAAACGTCGAAAGGGGATCCCGCTGGGCGATGCCGACGATCGTCTGGGCGGCCAGATGAAAGACGGCGTCCACCTCGTATTCGTTCACGACCCGGGTCATCAGCTCGACGTCTTCCACGCACCCGCGGGCCACCGTCACGCGAGCCCGCAGCGCCTCGTCCGTCAACAGGGAGGACGCCACGTCATCACGCATCAGCACCACGACGTCGGCGTCACGCTCCACCAGCGCCTCGGTCATCCATCCGCCGAGGAGCCCCGTGGCACCGGTCACGAGGACCCGGCGATCCTGCCAGAAGTCCGTTTGGGGCGCCATCACCAGATCTTCCATGGGGCCGTGCCGCTTTGCCAGAGGTGCTCCAAGAGCTCGACATCCCGCAGCGTATCCATGCACTGCCAGAATCCCTCATGACGGTAGGCGACCAGCTGTTCATCGCGGGTGAGCCGCTCCATCGGCTCGCGTTCAAAAAACGTCTGGTCCCCCTCGATATAGTCGAAGACCCCGGGCTCCAGGATGAAGAAGCCTCCGTTGATCCATCCCTCGCCGATCTGCGGCTTCTCGACGAACTCGCACACCAGCTCCCCGTTGAACTTCAATCCACCAAACCGCGCAGGCGGCCGAACCGCCATCACCGTCGCCAGCCGGCCATGCGACCGATGGAACGCCAGCAGCCGGCGCAGATCTACGTCGCACACCCCGTCCCCATACGTCATCAGAAAGGTCTGGCGGCCGATCCACGAGGCCAGCCGCTTGACCCGGCCGCCGGTCTTGGTGTCCAGGCCAGTCTCCCGCAACTGCACGACCCAATCCTCCCGCTCGCTGCCGTGCACCCGCACCTCCCCCGTCCCCAGGTGGATGGTCAAATCGCTGTTCAGGGGATAGTGATCGAGGAAGTAGCGCTTGACGACCTCCCCTTTGTAGCCCAAGGCGATCAGGAAGTCCCGCAGGCCGTACTGGGCATAATACTTCATGATGTGCCACAGGATCGGTCGTCCTCCAATCTCGACCATTGGTTTGGGACGAATCTCCGTCGCTTCACGAAGCCGGGTGCCTAACCCGCCGCACAGGATGATGACTGGCGGCATCCGACGCGCAAGACGGTGGTGGCGATCCGCTCTCGACGAACCGGCCCGAATGGATGGCATGTTCCTACCCCACCTCAACGGTTGAGACGGCTTCCTGGGGCGCGCCTGACGCTGCAAACGACCGCCGCCGTCTGGCCAGCGCGCGCTGCAGACGACGAGCCGGCAGCCCCAGCAGATACCCCGCCACGGATGGGGAGGTCGCCAGGGCTTTGCGCCCCCACCGCCAGGCCGCGGCCCATTCTCGGCGATGCCAATGTCCGCCGGCGAGCATCGCGTAAAACCGCGCCCAGATGCGGGAACGCTGCCGACGGATCGCCGGATCCAAGCTGGGATCCGCGAACAGCCGTTCCAGGAATCGAATCCCGCTCTCCCGGAACATCGCCATGCCCCTCCGGCTGCGATTGCCGGCATGCTGCCGGTAGAGCGCCAGCGGCTCCGACAGGCTCCGCACCGTGCCGAACCGCGCCAGCCGGCACATCATCTCCCACGCTTCCTCCTCGAGGTCGGCCGGAAATCCCCCGACGGCCAGAAAGAATTCGCGGCGCACCAGGAGCGTGGACGACACCGCCGGCAAGTTGCGGAACAACAAGGCATCGAGCAAGGTGTCCCGTCCCGGCCGGCAACGCCTTTCCCCGATCACCTGCAGCGCGTCAGTGACCAAATAGGCGCTGCACTGGACCGCCTCGATGTCTGGTTCCCGCTGTAAGACCGCCACCTGACGCGCCAACTTATGCGGCAGCCACAAGTCGTCGGCATCCAGGAACGCCACCATCGCGCCCAACGCTTCCTGCGCGCCGCGGTTGCGCGCCGCGCCGGGTCCCTGGCGCGCCTGCCGGATCACCCGGACCCGAGGACCGAATCTCTCGGCGCACTGGGGGGTCTCGTCGGTGGAGCCGTCGTCTACGACAATCACTTCCACCTCGCTGTAGGTCTGCCGCAGGACGCTGCCGATCGCGACCGGCAGGGTGCGCGTCGCGTTGTAGGCGGGGATCACCACGGACACCAGCCTGGCTTGCGCTGTGGAGATTTCCGGCGCAGGCGGGCGCGCGGGTTCCGCCTGGAACACCGCCGCCGGCTGCGTAGCGACAGCCGATACGCCAACCGGCTCGGCCGCGGGAAGCGGGAGGCCCGCCACCCAGGCGATGAGGCGCCGGTATCGCTCGATCGGATCACCCACCGCGATGATGATCAGCAGCGGCAGCATGAACAGCAACCGGAGCCGGAACAGGGTCCCAAGATTGGCCACGACCAGGGACACCGGCACGAGCGTCGCCAGCACTACGGCCGCGACGAACAACCCTTCCAGACGGCGCTCCGAGATGATCCGGCGGATTCCAAACACGACGATCGGCAGGAGGAAATAGAGGAGGATCATCTCCCCGCCCGCCAACAGCCGCATGCCCCCGGTGCTGCCCTTCCAGTCAAACCATTGCCAGGGGAACGGTGCTAGTACGCCGATGAGGAGCCCGCGGGGCAAGTAGGTGAGCAAATTCTTTGGCGTGGAAATCCTCGCTTGGGCATCCATGAGCGAATAGCCGCCGGTCGTCACAAACCCGTGGCGCCGCGCCTGAAGCGCTTCCGGCGTGATCTCGTAGGCGCTTTGCTGCACCTGATTCCCGAGCCCGAAGAAGGACAAGGCGTTGGCCTTCCGGGACAGCAGTGCCGGATTGACCCGGACATTTTTTGAGCGCTGCGCCGCGGAAGAAAAGAGCGCCACCGCCATTGCCGACACGTCATCGGCGGCGGCAGCTCCGGGCGCCTGGGACATGAACTCGGCAGGAGCTTCGTGGGCCGCGGGTGTGGGCGGCCTGACGACCGGAGCGCCTTGGGACAACGCGGCGATCCAGACCTGGACCGTTGATGGGCTCGGCGCCGCCGGCGTGGCCGGCGTGGCCGGCGTGGCCGGGGCCGCCAGCGCGGCTGGCTTGGCGATGAGCGCCTCAGGGACTGATGTCACGCCCGCCAATCGAGACGTGATATACTCCTTCAGCATCGGATCCAGCCGCAGCGCTTCTTCCAGCACGGCGAACCCTATCGAGTTCCGGCCATGTCTCACATGGTCCATGCCGATTGAGACGTAGAGGCGGGCGAGCCCGCATTGCGCGGCTTCGCGCGTCGCGTCAGAGTCCGTCTGGTGCGCCATCTCTCCCAGGATGTCCAGTCCCTGGTAGAGGTAATCCGAACCGGCAAAGGTCCAGCCCAATTCCACCATGACTTCTTTCTCCGGACGAAGACGCCACGCCGCCTGATACGCCTCCACCGCCGCAGGCACCTCATGGTACTTGACGGCATAGCGCCCGCGTTCCATATAGACCTCCGCCAACTGCCGGTCCAGCCGGCGGCGATCCTCCTCGCCCGGCGACTGCGCGAAGGCCATCGCAAACACGTCGAGCGCGTCGGCAAACTGCTCCCGCTGCGCCAACCCCACCCCCAGCTCCATATACGCCACCCAGGCGGAGCGCTGCAGCACCATGGCCGTTTGATAGGCGACGATGGCTTCAGAAAACCGCTCACGCTTGAAGGCATCACGCCCCTGCTCGATGAGCGTCCTCACGACCGTCTGCCGGAGAGACGATCGCGACGAATCGGCGGGCTGTAGCTCCTCTGCCCGCTGGAGCATCTGGACGGCTTGCGCAAAGCGCTCATGACGGCTCAGGCGTATGCCCAAGTCGGCATAGATCTGCCACGCCGTGGGATCCAACACCACCGCCTGGTGGTAGGCGGCGAAGGCAGCCTCGACATCGCCCCGCTCAAAGGCCACGCGCCCTTGCTCGACATGGATGCGCGCCTGCGCTTGCCGGAGCCCCTGTTCCGAACTGGACAGATGCTCCGCGCGCTTGATCATTTCAAAGGCGCGCTCAAATTGCTGTTGCCGGGCCAATCCGACTCCTAGCTCGGCATAGGCGTGCCACAATTGCGGGTCCCATTCCACGGCGGCCTCATAGAGGGGCACGCCCCGATCAACGTCGCCCAGCCGGTCCAGGGTATCGTGAGCCCATTCGGCATACAGGCGCGCGATGATCTTGCGGATCGAGACCCGCCACTCCGGCGCCTCATGCTTGAGGGCGCCTTTGTAGGCCTCAATCGCGGCACTCCACCGCTGCTGTTGAGCCTCCACCCCTCCCCACCCCAAATAGGCCTCCGCGTCCTCAAACCCCGTGTGAATGGCTCGCTGGAATTCCTCGCCCGCCTGCTGGAGACTCCCCGCTTCCCAGGACGCCACCGCCAAACGATAGTGCGAAAGATGCGGGTGGGAAGGAGACACCAGCGCATAGACGTTGAGCGCGCGCGCCACGATCACGCAGCCGGCGATCCAGACCGCCAACCCCG
Organism: Candidatus Omnitrophota bacterium; assembly: GCA_023247215.1. Taxonomy (GTDB): domain Bacteria; phylum Omnitrophota; class Gorgyraeia; order Aquiviventales; family Aquiviventaceae; genus JACPRA01. The sequence continues at coordinate 29,329 of JAHFGX010000001.1, read as the reverse complement.
CGCCGGCCACGCTGCGCCGGACGGACCGGCGCCAGAGCGCAGCGGAAGCCGGCAGCATCACCAGGAGGGCCGCCAGCGCAAACGACGAACCGACGTAAAACCGCAGCCGCGTCAACGCGACGAGGGTGATTCCGAGCAAGATCGTCGCGGCGCTCCCGCGCGCTCTGCCCAACCGCTGCCCCCCCCACCACGCCTGCACCAAGCCGACCATCAGCCAGATCGCCAGCAACAGCAGACACCAGCTCAACGCGTCCTTCATCAGCTGGGCGGACCATAAGATGGAGGAGGGCCAGAAACCCACCAGCCCGGCGCTGACCAGCCCGGCCCGCCGGTTGTCCAGCTTCCGGCCGATCAGGTAGGCCAACAACCCGCCCATGGCGCCCAGCCAGGCGTTGAGCACGATGACCGAGAGGGGGTGAGAGCCGAACAGCCGATAGACCGCGCCGGTGACGGCGAAGAATTCCACCGCGGTTTCCATCCGCGGCAGCTCAGTCCCTTGCGCCCAGGCGATGGCGATGGACGACCCGAGATGGTGATAGGCCCGGCTATCCAGCCCGAAGGCCCAAAACCCCTCACCCGCCTGCAAGGATCGCAGGATCGGCCACTGGTAGTAGGAGATGGCGAACAATCCCATCCCCAACAGGAGCCGCGCAAAGTAGGAGCTGAACAGAAGGGCGCGCAGAGCGCGATCCTTGAGGGCATGGCTGGTCAGCCACCACAGCGAGGCAACGCTGAAGGCTATCAGGCCGGCCAGCGGGCCCCACGAAACGGCTGGGACGGTCATGATGGCTCCCCCGGCTTCCTCAAAGCCGCGCCGGCGCGCTCAGGCACTCGGTGCAGCACCTGCTGCACGGCCGCAATCACGTCTTTGACATCCTGGTCTGTCAGCTTGGGCGACAGCGGCAAGCTCACCGTCTGCCGGCCGATCCGGGTCGCATGAGGATAGTCCTCCGGCTTCCACCCGAACGCCTGCTGATAATACGGATGCTCCGGGAGGCTCAGGTAGTGAACGCCGACCCCGATCTGCCGAGCGGTCATCGCGTTCAGAAACGCGTCCCGGCTGATGCCGGACCGGGCCTCGTCAATCAGCACGGTGTAGAGATGATAGGCATGGCGCGTGTCAGGCTCCGGCTCGGCCGGCGCGGTGAGCGGCCATCCGTCGAACGCGTCTTGGTACCGGCGCCAGATCTCCTGCCGCTGCGCCCACATCGGCTCGATCCGGCGCAACTGGTGGATGCCGATGGCCGCCTGGAGATCCATCATATTGAACTTGAACCCCGCGGCGACGACGTGATAGTGCGTATACCCCTCGTCCCCGAACCGCTTCCACGCATCCTGGCTCATCCCGTGCAAGGCGAGCACTTTGATGCGGTCGGCATCCTCAGCGCGTCGCGTCAGGACCATACCACCTTCCCCGGTGGTGATGTTCTTGGTCACATAAAAGCTGAAGCACCCGAACTCGCCGAAGGTGCCGGTCGGGCGCCCCTGGAACTCCGCCTCGATGGCATGGGCGCAGTCTTCGATCAGCTTCAGGCCTCGGCGCTCGGCCAGCGCCATCAGCGCCTCCATGTTGCACGGGCGGCCCGCAAAATGCACCGGCAGGATGGCGCGGGTCTTGGACGTGACGCGCGCGGCCGCTTGCTCCACGTCCAGGTTCATGGTGGCTGGATCCACATCCACCAACACCGGGGTGGCGCCCGCATGAATGATGGCGTTGACGGTCGCGCAAAAGGTCAGGGCGGTCGTGATCACTTCATCGCCTGGCCCGATGCCGGCCGCCAGCAGACTCAGGCGCAACGCCGCCGTGCACGAACTCACCGCGATCGCGTGGGACGCGCGCTTATAGGCCAGGAAATCCCGCTCGAACTGGGCGACCTTGCGGCCCGTCCCCAACCAGCCGCTCTTGAGGCTGGCGACGACCTCGGCGATCTCAGCGTCCCCAATGGCGGGCGCGCCAAACACGAGGAACGAGTCGCGCATCGTTGAGGGAGACGGCACCGGGCTCATCCGCTGTCAATCCGTCGCCACCGCGTACTGCCAGGCCTCGTCGGCGCCCCGGTTGGGCTGCCGGGATTTCTCGAGGAGAAACGTCTCCAGCACCAACACGTCCATTTGCGTCCGCATGAAGCAGCGGTAGGCGTCCTGCGGGCTGCAGACGATCGGCTCGCCGCGGATGTTGAAGGACGTGTTGATCAGCACCGGGCAGCCGGTCAATTCCTCAAACGCGGTCAGGATGTCGTAGAACATCGGATTCGTCTCGCGCCGCACGGTCTGGACCCGCGCCGAGTGATCCACATGGGTCACCGCGGGGATTTCGGACCGAACGCTCTTGAGCTGCTCCAGCCCCTGGCGGGCGGCCTCGGCCTCCGGCACCGGCACGCGGCGCGCGCCGGCCACGCCGGACACCATCAGCATGTACGGGCTGTCGCCGTCGAAGTCGAACCACTCCCCGACCCGCTCGCGCTTGACGGCGGGCGCGAAGGGGCGGAACGATTCGCGGAACTTGATCTTCAGGTTCATCACGGACTGCATGGCCGCGGACCGCGGGTCCCCAAGGATGGAGCGCGCCCCCAGCGCCCGCGGACCGAATTCCATGCGGCCCTGCACCAGGCCCACCACCTGGCCCTGCGCGATCAGCTCCGCCACCGCGCGCGGCAGCTCGGCCCGGTCCACGCGCCGGGCCGCATAGCCTTCCTGAGCCAGCCACGCCCCGATCTCTTCCTCGGAATAGGACGGGCCCAGCAATGACCCCTTCATTTGGTCGGCATAGGGCGGCACTTCACCGGCGGCCGCGCGCTCCCTCGGCTGCCAGGTCCCTTCGCGCTCCGCGCTGCGGCGCGGACGGCCCAGGTAGCGATGCCAGAGCGACAGCGCCACGCCCAACGCCCCGCCCGCGTCGCCGGCGGCCGGCTGGACCCACACCTCCTTGAACGGCCCCTCGCGGAGGATGCGCCCGTTGCCCACGCAATTGAGCGCCACCCCGCCGGCCAGGCACACGTAGGGCTGCCCGGTCACCTGGTGGACGTGACGCGCCATGCGTAGCATGGCCTCCTCCGTCACCACCTGGATCGAGCGCGCCAGGTCCATCTCGCGCTGGGTGATCGGCGCCTCCGGCCGGCGGGCCGGCCCGCCCAGCAGCCGCTCGAATGCGCGGCCCGTCATCCGCAAGCGGGTGCAATAGTCGAAGTAGTCCATGTTCAGCGACAAGCTGCCATCCTCGTGCAGCTCCACGAGGTGGTCGCGAATCAGCGAGACGTAGCGTGGCTCGCCGTACGGCGCCAACCCCATCACCTTGTATTCGCCGGAGTTCACTTTAAAGCCGGTGAACGCCGTAAACGCCGAGTAGAGCATGCCCAGCGAATGAGGGAAATGCATTTCTTGCAGCAGCGCCAGCTCGTTCCCGCGGCCGACGCCGAAGGAAGAGGTGGCCCATTCCCCGACCGCATCCATCGTCAGCACGGCCGCCTCTTCGAACGGCGAGGGATAGAAGGCTGAGGCGGCGTGCGACTCGTGGTGCGCGCCGAAGAGCACCTCGCGGTCGCAACCCAGCTCCTTCCGGATCGTCTCGGCCAGCCAGAGCTTGCCGCCCAGCCAGACCGGCATCGCCGTCAGAAACGAGGGCAGTCCCCGCGGGGCGCAGGCTAGCACGGTCTCGAGCAAGCGATCGAACTTCACCAGCGGCTTCTCGTAGAACCCCACCAAGTCCAGCTCCGCCGCCGTGATCCCGCCTTCCCGGAGGCAATAGGCCACCGCGGCGCGGGGAAAACGCTCGTCGTGCTTCGTGCGGGAGAAGCGTTCCTCCTGCGCGGCGGCGACGATCTCGCCATCCACCACCAGGCAGGCGGCCGCGTCGTGGTAATACGCGGAGAGGCCCAAGATCTTCGTTGCCATGACTCCTCCTGAAGCGGCGACCATCGGGGTAGCCGCGGAATGCCGAGCGCGATGGGCGCTCGGCCTTAGAACAGCGTATAGATGAAGGGTGCCACCGGGCTGCTCTGGGCCGCCACCAGCAGCAATCCGAACAGTCCCAGGACCAGGACGATCGGGATCAGCCAGAATTTCTTTTCCTGTTTGAGAAACCGTCCGAACTCGCGCAACACCCGCCAGCGGCTCATGCGTCACCTTCCGAATGGCTGCAATCGCTGCAGCTCGTCTCTGTGGATTCGCTGCGAACACGCCCCGTGACCGGCTGGAGCGCCGGCGTCCGGCCCTCGATGTCGGCCAGAATTAGTGCCGCTAGGTATTCCGCCGTCCGGTCCGAGCCAGCATCGGTCAGATGGACCGTATCAACAAAGAACGATCCCGCGATATCCGGAACCGGGCGGGACAAATCCAGAAACCGCGACGCCCAGAAGGGATCGTCCTTCGCCAACGCTTGAACGTCGCGGTAGTAGTGATCCAAGCTCTGCCAATAGGCCGAAGGCCGCGAATCGTAATAGCCCTGTTCCTCCGCCGTCATCGCCTCCCCCCGGTAGGGCAGGCCCGGCTGGAGCACCCAAAAGAAGCGGCAGTCCCGCGCTTGGCAGGCCTCGGCCATCATCTTCTCGTTGATCGCGTTCAGCTCGGCCCGCTGCCGCGGCAGGGTCGGGGTCTGTTCATACTGAGCCCACGAGGCATACACGTGCGGGTCGCGACCCTGCACCCTGTAGTACACCCAGTTCCGCAGGTGGTTGAGGAACCACCCCGTGTAGGTGTGGACCAGCACCCGTTTGGACACGAGGCCGGCCAAATGGAGCGACGCCCCCGAAATCGTGTCAATCGCCTTCCGGGCCTGCCACTCCTCAAACCAATAGTAGAACCAGGACAGCTCGGCGTGGGGCCACATCTCTTCGGTGATGCCGGTCTTTTCCTTGAAGTGGTTGAGGAGGTTGTAGGTTGTCGCGAGCCAATCGTTGTAGCCGTCCACCGCGATGACGTACTGCGGCGCGTGAAAGGGCAGGATCTTGGTCATCAAGAGGACCATCTCCTGCGTGGACATAAACCCTCCGACGCCCTCATTGATGACCGTGACCTCCCGGTCCGGGAGGGTCTCCTGCAGGCGGTGCTGCAGGTTCGTCGTGATGCCGTTGGCTTCCACCACCGATCCCCCCAGCACGTAGACGACCAGCTCGTTCGGATCGCCGGTGGGCACGCGGCGCAAGGAGCCGTCTTTCGGCAGCCGATGCCCGTAATGGCCCAGCAACGGATGCCATTCAAACTCCGTTCTCACCTTGCTTCCATACCCAATATGCCCTTCACGAGTCAGCAGGTTGAACGTCCACCCCGCCACCTCCCCCACGTGTCGCGAGACAGCAGGGTGCGGCAAGAGGGCTTTGAAGTAGGTGGAGGCATGTCCTCCTCTGAGCGCGATGGCCCCGAGGGCCAGGAACGACATTCCCTCGATCACGAGGACCGCCACCACGCACCCGAGGAGCAGCCGGAAGATCTTCGCCACCCCGCGTCCAATCGCACTCATCGTTTGCAATCCTTCGCTCAATACATCAGGTCGAAATGCTTGGCATCCGCGTACCGGGAGGGGTACGGACACCACCCGCTGCGCCGCCCCGGCCGCCGGCAGAGCGGGTCCCAGCCGAACCGGCGCATGCACCAGCCCACCGGCGTCAGCACCACCAGGAACGCCGCGCACAGGATCACCCGCATATTGATCCATCCGAGGACGTGCGCGACGCGCTCCCAGGCGACCCGGGGACGAACCAGCAGCGCCGGACAGGCCAGTCCGCCGAGCACAAGTCCCGCGCCAAGTCCCGCCAGCACCGGGGCCCCTGCGGCATGGCCGCGCCACCAGAGCAGCCCGCCGAAGAACAGGAAGGCGACCCCGACCGAGATCCCGAACGAACGTTCTGCCTGATGCGGCCGGTTCATGCGGCACTCCCCGCCGGCTCGGTAGACCTGATAGGCCGCTCCGAGCTTGGAAAACACCCTTCGCCAGCGATCCGGGTAGGATGGATCTCCGGCATAGTCCGGCACGAATCCCATCTTCAGGTACAGCTTCAGCGCCGGCCGGCGGGCGTCGTGCGACCGCAAATAGATGGGGCGCGGCGCGACTTCGGAGGCCGCTCGCATCGCGGCGGCGGAGACCTGGTAGCCGAGCCGCTTGCCGCGATGCGACGGATGGGTCGCGACCCATCCCAGCTCCCATGAGTCCTTCCCATCGGCGTGCGACGCGTACACCCCGGCCGAGGCCACGATCTGCGATCCGTGCAGCACGAAACACTGGGCCGCTTTCAACAGCGTGCCGCTCAAGTGATGTTGGGCCCGCTCGAGGCTCCAACCGCCGAGCTGGCCGTTGGCATTCAGGAGGGCCACCCACCCCGGCTCGTCACCCGGCTGATAGGGCCGCACCACATATCCCGCCCCGAGGTCCGCCAGCGGCGGCAGCGACGGCTGTACATACCACATGACCAGTTGCGGGCGAGAATCGGCCCGCCGAAACTGCAGCCGTGAGCGGACGGCGCGCTTGACCCGCCCCAAGAACGCCCTCGCAGACTTAACCGTTGGCATGCATCACACCGTGCTGCGTCAAGAGCGCGTGCAGCGCCTCCCTGGATAGGACCGAACCGTCGCTGGCATACCGGGTGAATGCCACCGGGCGAGACTCCCCCTCCCGGCCGGCCGCGCGGCGGCTGCGCAGCTCCGGCAGGATCGGCTCGATCACATAATGGTCGCGGTACTCGATCGTCCGCAGCACCTCTTCCTCGGCGATGAGCGCTTCGTGGATCTTCTCGCCGGGGCGAATGCCGGTTTCCACCACGGGAATCGAACGGCCTTGGATGAGGACATGGGCCAGGTCGCCCACCGTGGCGGAGACGGCCTTGGGGATCCACAGGTCGCCGGGCAGCCCGAACTCGTAGGCCGTGAGGATCAGCTGGACCGATTGGCGCAGGCTGAGCAGGAAGCGCGTCATGTGCGGCAGCGTGATGGTCACCGGCCCGCCCTTGGCGATCTGGGATTTGAACAGCGGGATGACGCTGCCGCGCGATTCGAGCACGTTGCCGTACCGCACGCAGACGAACCGCGTAGACTCGGTGTGCAGGTTGGCTTCGACGTACATCCGCTCCTGGATCGCCTTGCCCATGCCGTAGACGTTGATCGGTTGGCAGGCTTTGTCGGTGCTGATGCCGACCACCGTCTCCACGCCCTGCCCGGCGTGCAGGACGGCGTTAATGAGGTTCTGCACGCCCAGGACGTTCGTCTTGACCGATTCGTAGGGATGGTACTCGCAGGTGGTAATCTGCTTCAAGGCCGCCGCGTTGATCACCACCTGCGGCCGGTACGTCCGCAGCGCCGCCACCACGCTGTCAATATCCCGGATGTCGCCGACGACGCACCGGATATGCGCCGCGGGATACTGGTGCTTGGTCCGCCACTGCTTCTCCTCATCGCGGCTGAAGATGACCAGGTCGTTGCTCTCATGCAAAAAGGACAGCAGCTCCTGGCCGAGCGAACCGGTGCCGCCGATGATCAGGATGCGCTTCTGGCGCAGCAAAGCGCGCGCCCGGAGCATCTCCTCGGCGTCGGTATCCAGGGCCTCGGGTCTCACACTCATGCTCACTCCTTCACTGGCGCCGCCGGCTGCGTGCGGCCGGCCAGTTGACGATAATGTTCAACGTAGACGCGCAATGCTTCTTCCCAGGACGGCATCAGGTCCAATCCCAGCTCGTCAAGGCGCCGGTTCTCCATCGCTTCCGATGGAGAGCGGGGCGCCGGCAGCGGAAACGCCTCCGAGGTGACGGGCTGGATGACCACGCCTTGCCGCCCGAGGTAGTCTACCAGCTTGCAGGCAATATCGTATCGCGAGCACACCCCGCGGTTGGCCATGTGGAACAGCCCGGTGTGGCGCGTCTCGATCAAGGCGGCCAGCCCGCGCGAGAGATCCTCGGTGAACGTCAGGCTGCCGATCTTATCGGTGACCACCGGAACAGCTTCGTCACGCTCCAGCCGCTGCAGGATCTTCCACACGAACTTCTTGTCGCGCTCCAGGCCGCCGACCATCCAGCCGGCCCGGACGGTAAGCGAGACGCCCTCGTACTGCCGGACGGCCGTTTCCCCGGCCAGCTTCGAGCGGCCATACACGTTGATCGGGTTCGGCACATCGCCCTCATGGTACGGCGAGGGCTTCTGCCCGTCGAAGACGCCGGCGGTGCTGATATAGACCAGGCGCGCGCCGGCCTGCCGGCAGGCCCGCACCACGTGCTCGGTCCCGGCGGCATTGGTCCGGTAAGCCGTCTCCGGCTCCCGCTCGCACCGGTCCACGTCGGTCTCCGCCGCCAGGTGCATCACCCAATCCGGCGCGGCGGCCGCGATCAGGCGGCTGACAGCCTCGGCGTCGCAGACGTCCAACGGATGCGTCCCGGGCGCCAGCGGCCGGCGGTCGGTCGGTCTGACCTCATGCCCCCGCCGCGCCAGCTCCGGGCAGAGCGCGCTGCCCAGCATGCCATCAGCCCCGGTCACCAGGATCTTCATGAGGCGCGGACCCGTGCCTGCGCGCGCGGGGGAATGGCTGACGCGGCAAGCTGGCGCACGGCCGTCACCGGAGCCCATCGGACCGCGCGCCCCAGATCGCTCAGCATCGGGCCCAGGCGACCGGACGCGCCGCTGGCCCGCGCCCGCGCGCAATAGGTATAGGCCAGGCTCGAGTGGATCGCCGCCCGGTCCTCCCGCGCGCGGCCGGGCTGCGACAACAAGCGCGAGAAAATCTGGAGATTCTCGTCCAGGCTGGCGCGGGTGAACGACCCCTGCCCCGGATGGCGCCGCAGCCCCATCAATCGCTGCGGGATGTTCGCCGCGCGGCAGCGCGGCAGCAGCCGCGTGTACAGCTCCCAATCCGCGGAATAGCGGTACCGCTCGTCATAGGCGCCGACGGCCAGCAGCAGGTCGCGCCGCACCAGCAGGCTGCCATGGATCAGGGGCACAATGCGCAGGAGCTGTCGCTTGATCGCGGCATCCTCCGTGGGTTTCTCAATCACGTCGTCCACCTGTCGGGGATCGTCGCTGAACACCCAGGCAAATGTCCCAACGCATCCCAACGTTGCGTCCTGCTCAATGGCCCGCAGCTGGGCCTCTAGCCGCCCCGGCGCGGCATAATCATCTGCGTCCATCCGGGCGATCCAGGGCGTCGAGGCCCGGCGCAGCCCGACGTTGAGAGCCGCGGTCTGGCCGATGTTCCGCTCCAGGCGTATCAGCTCGACGCGCGGATCGCGGTACGACTCGATCAGCGCCGCGGTGGGGTCGGTGGAGGCGTCATCCACGATCACCATCTGAAACCGGGGCATGGTTTGCGCCAGGAGGCTGTCCAGCGCCGTCCGGAGATAGGGCGCGCCGTTGTACACCGCCATCAGAACCGTCACGCCGGTCCCGGTGCCTGAAACCGCGTCTCTCATCATGCCTGCACCGTTGGCGCGCCGGCGCGCGGCTGCGGATCGCCAGCCAAGACCCGCCGGCTGAGCGGCCGCGTCTGATCTGCCAGGAATCGGAGGAGCCCGTCCCGGCAGCTGGGCGCGGCGCGCCCGGCCGCCTGCTCGTAACGCGCGCTGCTCAGCGATGTATCTTTGGGCCGCGAGGCGGCCAAGGGCGCCTGCTCAACGGAACCGGATCGCGCCTGGGCGGCGGAGAAACCGCCCAGCTCGGCCATCAGCCGGCCGAACTGCTCCTTGGAGACGCGGTCGCGTCCTCCCACATGGACGAGGCCGCGGCCGCGCCGGGCTATCAACGCCTGCAGCGCGTCCACCACGTCCATGACGTAGATCGGCGTGAAGTAGATATCGTGAAACAGCGTGATCGGCTGCCCGTCGGCGAGCGCGCCGTAGAGCCACTCCCCTGCGGTCCGCTTGCGCCCGGACGACCAGCCGTAAAAATTGGTGCGGACCACCAGGTGGCGGTCCGACGCGCTCAGGACGGCGCGCTCCCCCTCCAGCTTCGAGCGGCCGTAGGCCGTGCGCGGGGCCGGGACGGCCTCTTCCGTGGAGCACGCCGCCTCGCCGGACAACACGCCGTCGGTCGAGATGTAGACCAGAAGACAGGACGCCGGCAGCGTGTGCGCAATCGCCCGGGTCAGGCCGGCATTGACGGCCTCCGCCCTGGCCGGCTCCTGCTCGCAGGCATCCACGTTCGTCATGGCCGCGCAGTGGATGACGACGTCCGGGGCGGCTTCCCTGATGAGGCGCGCCGCCGCGGCGGGGGCGGTGGTGAGATCTTCCTGGATCAGGCGGATCGGCTCATCTCCCCACCACGGATGCCGGTCCACGCCGGTCACCTCGCACTCCCGGCTCAGCGCCGCCGCCAGATGGGCGCCAAGCAGCCCGCTGGCCCCGGTGATCAGGATCCGGCGGGCCATCAGCCGCGCCCCTGCGCAGCGGGCGCGGCACGGCGCGCCAGCCACTGTACGAGATTGCGCGCGCACTCCACTTCCATGGCGGCGCGCGACGCGATCGTGAGGGAACCCACATGCGGCGTGCAGAGCACCTGCGGCAGCTGCGTCAACGGGCCGCGATACGGCTCGTCCGCAAACACGTCCAACGCCGCGCCGGCCAGATGCCCCTCCGCGAGCCGCTCGTAGAGGGCTGGCTCATCCACGAGAAACCCGCGCGAGGTGTTGACCAGGAAGCTGCCCCGCTTCATCTGCAGCAGCTCCCGACGGCCCAGCAGCGCGCCTTCTTCCGGCCGGCGACTGACGTGCAGCGATACCAAGTCCGACTGCGCGAGCAATTCCGGCAGCGGACAGGCCACCGCGCTGGGCGGCAGCTGCGCCGCGTCGAGCCGCGGATCGCTGACGTAGAGTGCCGGGCCGAACGGTTGCAGCAACCGCGCCACGGCCCGGCCGATGCGCCCATACCCGATGAGGCCGATGCGCCACTCGGACACGAGATGCCCGGCGCGCTTGGTCCAGCGGCCGGTCCGGAACTCGCTGGCATGAAACGGCAGGTTCCGCGCCAAGGACAGGATCATCGCCAGCGTCAACTGGGCGACCGGCTCCACCACGACCTCCGGCGTCGTCAGCACCTCGATCCCCACGCGACGCGCCGCGTCGAGATCAATCGCCTCGGTGCCGGTTCCGCACCGGCTGATGCAGCGCAATCGCGGCAGGCGGCCCAACAGCTCCGCGTCATAGGGTTCCGCGCCGGCGATGACAGCGTCGGCCTCGGCCAGCCATTCGCGAAGATCCTCCGGCGTCATCCGGCGCCCCAAACTGTTTTCCCGGATCTGGCAGCCGGCCCGGCGCAGCAGCTCGCGCGGCGCGGCGTCCGTCTCGCAGAATTGCTGCAGCGTCACGACCACCTGCGAGGAGCTCATCGCAGCGCGCCCTGGATCTCGTGGAGCGCGGCTCGCTGCTCCGGGTCGTCCTCAAGGTACTTCAAGGCCAGCTCCACTTCGCGCGGCTCGTTGATGCCCGGGTAGCCCTTGCGGAACTCGACGGCGCGGAGAATGACGTCATGCTCCAGAATACGGGATTGGTCAATGTGCTCCGCCGCTTCCATGGGGGTGCGTGCCAGCTCCGCATATCGCCCCAAAAACTCCCGGCGATAGCCCAGGATGCCGATGATCTTCCGGATCGGCTCCCATCCTGGAGACGCCTGCGCCCCGAGCCAGGAGAAATTTCTCGTGCAAAACAGCACGCGCCCGGAGACCGAGACGACCCCTTTGACGATGGACGGATCCGCCAGCTCCTCCGCCGCCTCGATGCGCGTCACCGCGTTCCAGGCGGGGATCTCCGGCTCAGCGGCCATGGCCTCGGCCATGCGCTCCAGGTCCTCCGGCAGCACCAACAGCTCGTCGCCCTGCACGTTGACGACGTGCGTGCAGTCTAACTGCTGCATCGCCTCGGCCACGCGGTCAGTCGCCGCCGGATGGTGCGGCGACGTCATGAGGCAGCGGCCGCCGTAGCGCTCGACGGCGCGGGCGATCTCGTCATCGCAGGTGGCCACCACGACGTCGGAGAAGCGGCGGCACCGCAGCGCCCGGCGGCGCACGTGCTCCACCAGCGGCAGGCCGTGGATCGGCAGCAGCGGCTTGCCCGGCAGGCGGCTGGACCCCATCCGCGCCGGGATCACGGCCGCAATGCGAACCGGGGGGGTGGTCATCATCATTGCGGCAGCGTCCCACAGTCCACGTTGAGACACTGGCCCGTGATGCCGGAGGCGGCGTCGCTGGCCAGGAACAGGACGGTATCGGCCACTTCGTCCGCGGTGGGCAGGCGTCCCAGCGCAGTCTGCGTGGCCGCAAACCCGTCCAGATACCGCGCCACGTCCTGCCCCTGCGCCGGAGAGCTGCGCTCCGAGAGCGCCTCGACGAGCTGTTCGGTTTTCACGTAGACCGGGCAGACCGCGTTGACGCGGATGCCCCGCGGCCCCAACTCTTTCGCCAGCGCCTGGGTGATGCCGTTCACCGCGAACTTGGCCGCGCAGTAGGCGCTGTTGTTGGCGCCTCCCCGCTTGCCGGCCAAGCTGGAAACGTTGATGATGCAGCCGCGAGCCGCGAGGATCGGCGCGGTAGCCGAGCAGGCCCAGAGCGTGCCCAGCACGCTGGTGGCGATGATCTCGTCCGCCAGCCGCTCATCGAGCTCCTCGACCGGACGCCACCGGGACACCCCGGCGCAATTGACCAGCACCGCTGGCGGACCGAACCGCTGCGCCACGTCCTGGATGAAGCGGCGCATCGCCTCGCGGTCCCGGACGTCCACCTGGCCATGCCAGATCGGCTGCGGCAACGAGGCGTCGCGCGGCGAGCGGGAGCAGACCGCCACCGTCGAGCCGTCGCGCTGAAACCGCTCGGCGATCACGCGGCCGATCCCGCGCGTCCCGCCGCTCACCACCACCACGCGGCCCGCGGCCATCAGGAATGCGCCTCCACGGCGACCGGCGCCGGCGGCGCCTCGGCGGCCGGAGCGGCCGGACCGACACGCTCGAAGACTAGCCCGGTTTGCTGAAACTGCGGATCGCGCGACCGCGCACGCGCCTCGAGGGTGCGGTAGGGGTCGAAATAAAATCCGTGGTCGCTCATGAGTTGGGTCCAGGACCAGTCCGTCTGGAAACCGGGGTGCGAATAGCCGGCCGGGCTGCGGGAGGCCGCCGTCGGGATGAGCGACAGCACCACGCAGCGCACGGCCGCGCACGTCAGCGCCTCAATCAGACGCGCGGCGGCGGCGGGCGGCGCCTGCTCCGGCACCCCGTGCCACCAGACCACATCCGCCGCGTCCGCGGCGCGAGACGGCCCGTCGAGCCCGTGTCCCGCCAGCGTCGAGCGAACGCCATAGGCGGCCATGAGCTGCGCCAGCACGCCGGCATCGGGTCCGCCGCCGCCCCCGGCCGGTCCGGCGGCGCGCCGGCGCCGGAGGAGCCTGCCGGCCAGCCGCTGGACGTTCTGCCGGACGGTGCCCCGCTCCCACGCGCCCATCGCCCCGCGCCGCACGTGGTCCAGGTTGAACAGGCTGAGCAGCTGGGCATAGCGGACAAACGCGGTGGCCTTGATGACGCGCTGCAAGTTGGGGATCCACACCCGCGAGCCGTAGCTCACCGAGTCAATGTCGTTCAACCGGCTGATCAGCTTCCGGTGATCCCGTGCCCGGCCGTGGATGACCTTCACGCGGCGCTGGAAGCTGACGCACTTGTCGGTCAGCCGCAGGTTGTATTCCTTGGGCAGCGTGATGAACCGCAGCGAGGTCCGCACCAGCGCCCGCACCAATGCGCCCTGGTCGGCCGGCTCCAGCGGTGCCAAGGCCAGGTATTCCTCCCGCCAATGCTCAAAGAGCTGCCGCGCCGCCGGCGAGTTGCGGAACATGAAGAAGCCGCAGTTGTAGTAGTTCAGCGCCGCGTACCCGCCCCGCAGCCCCAGGATGAATCCGCGCGCCGGGTGCGACTCGTCCGGCACCGCGACAAAGTCAAAGGTCTCGAGCAGATCGAACAGGTCGTCAATGCGGCCCGCCACATAGGTGTCGTCGTCGAGATAGATGGTCCGCTGATACGGCGAGAGCTCGCAGATCTTCATCCGCAGCACCCAGAACGATTCCGCCGGGTCCAGGACAACGCACCGCACCTGGTCCAGCGCCAGACCGGCATGGCGCTGCGCGACGTAACGCCGGCCGGCCTCGTCGGTGATGAGACAGATGCGCGCGCCGGGATTGTGCTCCAGGAGGGTGGCGGCCGAGACGGCCATCTCATCCAGGTACGGCTCGCCGAAGGCAAAGTAGACGAACCCGGCCGACGGGCCGCGTGCCACCATCGGATCGCTCATCCGGCCCCACCGTTGCGGACCCACACTTCATTCGAGCTCTGCCCGGACGGGTCGTACCACTGGCGCGTGAGGCCGGCCTCGGCCAGCAACGCGCGGCAGGCCTCCTGCGCGGCCGCCTCAGGCGGCGGCTCCAGGATCACCGACCGCAGCGACGGCGAGTTGAGCGTTCGCCGGGCGCCTGCCAGGATCTCCAGCTCGGTCCCATCCACGTCGAGCTTGATGCAGTTCGGGGCGGCCCCCACCTCCTCGCAGAACTGGTCGAGCGTGAGCACGCAGACGCCCTCGCGGCCGATGACCGGGCGGCCCATCAACGTCTGCGCCGTCGGCTCCCGCGACACCGAGTGCAGCGCCGCGCCCGGAGTGAAATCCTGCACCTGCAGGTAGCTCACCCCGCTGCGGCCGCCCAGCGCCAGGGCGTACAGTTCAACGCGCCCGGCCAGCCGGTTGGCCACGACATTGTCCCGCAGGAGATGCGCGTTGGCGTACTCCGGCTCGATCGCGATCACCCGCGCCTTCGGGTGGCGGAGCGCCGCGTAGAGGGTGTAGACGCCGATGTTGGCGCCCACGTCAAGGAAGGTATCCCCGTCGCGCATCCAGGTATCGAGCCAATCCAGCGTCTCCGGCTCCTTGGTGTTGTAGGTGTCGTACCGCGCCTGGGTGATCCAGTTGTCGCACTGCAGGGTGAAGCGCAGCCCGCGCGACTCCACCTCACGCCGCGGGGCGATCGCCCGCACCGCGCCCCAGCGCAGGCGCTGCCACGCCGCGTGCCAGCCGCGTCGTCCCATCAGATCGTCATGGCGGTGAAGCCGCCATCCACCGTCACCAGCGAGCCGGTCACGAACGACGCCGCGTCCGACGCCAGCCAGAGCACCGCGCCCACTAGCTCCTCCGGGCGGCCGAACCGCTTCATTGGCGTGTGGCGGAGAATCTCCTGCCGGCGGGGTTCGTCAATGAAGTGCTTCAGGCTCCAGTCGGTCGGGAAAAACCCGGGCCGCAACGCGTTGACCCGCACGTGGTGCGGCGCCCACTCGCGCGCCAAGTTCTGCGTCAGGTTGTAGACGCCCGCCTTGGCCGCCGAATAGATGAACGCCTTCGAGAGCGGCGGGCCGATGGAAACCGACGCAACGTTGATGATGCTGCCGGACTGCTGCTTCACCATGGCATCGCCGAAGACCTGACACGCGAAGAGCGTGCCGAGCAGGTTCACGCTGAGGATCCGCTCGCACTCCTCCTCGGTAATGTCGAGCACCGGCGTGGGGGCATTCGTCCCCGCGCCATTGAGCAACACGTCAATCTTCCCGTACCGGCTCAACACGGCATCCCGGCAGCGGAGCAGGTCCGATTTGGAGCGCGCGTCGCACGCCAGGTAGCCGACCCCGGCCTTGCCCAGCTCCGAAGGCAGCGAGCGGTCGGCCAGGTCCAGCACCACGACGTCCATGCCGGATTCCCGCATCGCGCGGCTGAGCGCCGAGCCCAGGTGGCCGGATCCGCCGACGACCGCGGCGACTTTGCCCTGCAGCCCAAAGCGCTGCTCCAGGCTCATCCGCGGCGCGCGCGCCGGCGTCCGGCGGAGGCGGGGCGCCGTCTTCAGTTTGGTGTTACTCATTCAGGAATCCCAAAAAATCGCGAGCCACCGGCCCGTACCCGCCCAGCCGCGGCTCGGCGCCGATGCCGAGGAACGCGCATCCGGACGCGGCGGCCGCCTGGGCGTCTTCCTCCGTGTCGCCGATGAACAGCAGCGTCTCCGGCGCCAGGCCCCGAGATTCCCGCGCGCGCCTGAGCCAGTCCGCCTTGTCCACGGGCGCGCCTTGCACCTGCCGGAAATACGCCCGCCACCGTCGGCGGTCGATGATCTCCGTCAGCACGTCGTGGGGCGTGCTCGAGAGCAGCGCGATCTCGCGGCCGCGGCCGGCTTCGCGCAGGAACCGCTCCGCCCCCGGCACTTCTGGCGCGGCAATGATTTGCTGCGTCGTCTCCGCTTCATATCGCGCGTGGAGCGCGGCGGGAATCTCCGGGGGATAGGGCCGCTTCAGAATCCGCTCATAGACGTGCCGGAACTTGTCTCCGCGCGGCGTGTGATGTTGGCCGCAACAATACGCCAGGATCTCCTCCCGCTGTTCGGGAAACTCGGTGAAGCAGCGCTCAAAGGCCCGCCACTTGATCGGGTTCGAATCCACGAGCGTGCCGTCGAAATCGAAGGCCAGCATCCGCGCCGCGCGCAGGAGGTCACGCAACTCGAAGGCGCGGCCTGGCAACGGACGGCCGGCGCAGGCGCTCGGTCAGCGCCTGCATCCGCTCGCTCCACTTCCAGAGAATGAAGATATCAGAGGCCAGCACCACGAACGTGTACCCGGCCTTGAAGGCCTCGGCCACCGAGGCCTCGGTCGGCTCGACCACCAGCGTGCCGCAGGCCTTCTTGTGTCGCCGGCAGGCTTCGACAACCCGCCTGGCCGTCTGCGTGACCCGCGGGTGGGATAACGCGCCAGGGATGCCCAACGAGCCGGACAGGTCGTACGGGCCGACCATCGCGCCGGTGACCGCCTCATGGTCCAGCAGCTCGTCAACGGCCTCCACGCCGGCGACCGATTCGATCTGAATGAGCAGCACGGCCCGGGCGTTCCACTCGCTGGTGTAGCGGGCAAACCCGGCGCCGTAGCCCTGCGCGCGAGCCACGCCGTAGCTGCGCTTCCCCGCCGGCGGATAGGCGCACCAGTCCGCGATCCGCTCCACCTCCTGGCGCGAGGAGACATTCGGCACGATCAGCCCGTCCGCTCCGGAATCGAGCAGCCGCTTGGCCTGCTCTCCATTGTGCGAGGAGAGTCTCGACAAGCAGGCGGTCCCCGCCGCCTGCGCGGCGGCGATGATCCGCTGCGACTGCTCCTGGCTGATCGTGCTGTGCTCCAGGTCAATGCCGACAAAATCCACCTGCGCGAGGCCGAACATCTCGGTGATGGACGGATGCCCCAGCGAGGTCCACGCACCGAAGACCGGCTCGCGCCGGCGCAGGCGCTGATGAAGGCGCGCTCCCGGCAGCATCAGGCCGCGACCTCCAACCGAGCCGGGGGCCCCGCCGGCGGGCGGGGTGGCGAGGACGTGCCGGACGAGGCCGCTCGGCCGGCAGCGACCGACGGGAAGCGGCTGGGAACCGGCCCCTCGAAGATCTCCTCGAGACAGCCCAAGAGCGCCTCGGCGCTCCGCTCCATGCTCATCGCCTCCGCGGTCTGTCGGCCGTGCGCGCGGAGCCGTTCGCGCAACGCGCCATCGCCCAGCACGCGCACGATCTGCGCGTGCAGCGCCGGCGCGTCGCCCGGCGGGCAGACCACGCAGTTTGCGCCGTCCTCCGCCCAATCCTTCACGCCTTCGACCAGCGTCGTGACGAGCGCTGCGCCGCAGGCCATCGCTTGAAGCGGCGGGGCCGGAAACCCGTCGAACAGGCTGGGATAAATCATGATGTCGCTCTCCTGGAGCGCGCGCACATAGGCGTCTCCGTGGACATACCCGAAGTGATGATCGAACACACCCTCCGAACCCGGCAACACGTGCCCCACGCTGCACCACCGCACGCCGCTCCTCGGCCAGGCCGCCTGCGCCGCCGCCAAGGCCTGCAGCCCTACCGCCTGCCCTTTTTGCGGATGGAGCGAGCAGTACAGCGTCACCGTGAGCCGGCCGCGCTCGGCCCGCGCCGCAGCCGGGCGGAACAAGCGGACATCCACGCCGTCGCGCACCACCCGCGGATGGACCGGGATGCCGAGCCGCTCCGCCGCGGCCTTGAGGTCCTCGCTCGTCGCGATGCGGGGCATCGCCAGCCGGCGCTCCAGCTCGAGGCAGTACGTCTTCCACGCCGCCTGATCGGAGGCGGCCAGGCCCATTTCAGACTCGTAATTGTTGTGGATGACGCCGACCATCTTCATGCCGTGCCGGGCGTAGCCGCGCAGCAGATGCGGGACGACATAGGTGTGGTGGACCATGGTGATCTCCTCTCGCAGCGCCTCGGCCGCCCGCGGGCTGAGCCAGTAGCGCTCAGCCCGAACCGACGACGGCGCGTGGTAATACTGGAAGCCGCACCAGCGGCGTCGCCGGAGCCCATTGACGACCAGTTCCACGGCCAGGTGCGCCGCCCAGCGGATCTTCCGGCCCCAGGACAGCCGCTGGATCTGAAACCACTTGAAGTCCACCCAATCCACCACGGGAAACAGCACCGTGACCTGCACGCCGCGCGCCGTCCAGACCCGCGCCGTATCCGCGACGAGCCGCGTCACGCTCACCGGGAGGTTGTGAGACAGCAGCATACGGACGGCCAACCGCCCCGACCCTCTGTGCGCCATCACGCCCCCGGCTAGCTCACACGGCGCTCGCCACCGGCGCAGACCAATACTGCGCTCGGTGCTGGCGGTAGAACTCGATGGTCTTGGCGATGCCGTCTCGCAATGAGACGGTCGGCTGCCAGCCGATGTCCTGCTGAATCTTCTTTAGGTCGCTGATATAGTCGCCGGTTTCGATGAAATAGCGACCGTCTTCCCACGGCACTTCCTTGACGACCGTGCCCGGAATCATCCCCGCAACCATCTCGGCCATCTCCCGGAACCGCACCCCCACTCCGCTGCCGACGTTGTAGCTCTTCCCGATCGCCCGATCGTCGAGTGCCGCCATGAGGAACGCCTCGGCCACGTCGCCGACATAGACGTAGTCCCGCTGCTGCTGGCCACTGCCATAGACCGTCAGCGGTTCCCCGTCCAGGGCCAGCCGGATGAACCAGTTCACGATGCCATAGCGGCTGTGCTTCATCTGTTGGCGCGGGCCGTACGGATTGGCGATGCGCAGCGACACGGTGGGCAGGCCGTGGCGGACGTTGTAGTACCAGTGGTACTTTTCGGCGGCCAGCTTGTGGATGCCGTAGATGCTGAGGCAGTTCCGGGGATGGTTCTCATCCACCGGCGTGTATTCGATGCGGCCATAGATAAACCGCGAGCTGGCAAACACCACCCGCGGCCGCATGCCGGTTTCACGGCAGGCTTCCAGCAAATTCAGCTGCCCGGCCGCGTTGACATCCAAATCGGTGAACACGTCGAGGTTGCTGTCAATGTAGCTGACCTGGGCGGCCAAGTTGAAGATGTAGTCCGCCCCGGCCACGCACGTGCGCATCAAGGCGCGGTTGCGGATGTCGCCCTCGATAAATCGGATGCGGTCAAGAAGTCCGGAGAGATTGAAGCGGTTGCCGCCGTACTGAGGCAGCATCCCGTCGAGGACGGTCACCACGGCCCCGGCCGCGACCAGCCGTCCGGCCAGGGTGCTGCCGAGCATTCCGGCGCCGCCGGTAATCAGCACTCGCTTGCCGTGAAATGCCGCCATGCTCGCTACCATATGCCCTGCGGCCTGCACGATCGCATGGGCTATCACCGGGCACCGGCCAGATTCGGCCGAAGCCCTTCGCGTTCCAGCGTGCGGCCGTCGGCCAGGAACTGCCGGACCGTCTCCTTGCTGTACGGGTGGACCAGCATCGTGTCGATGAGCTGCGGCACCACCGTCACGATGTCCGCGCCGGCCTCGAACCACTCGATGATGTTCAGCGCCTCGCGGGTGGAGCCGGCGATGATCTTCGCGGGGCTGCCGAAGGCGTCCAGCAACTGGCGTAGGCGGCGGAGCTCCTGCCGCCCGTCATAGCCCATGTTGTTGACGCGGCCGGCGAAGAGCGACACGTAGGTCGCCCCCGCCATCGCCGCCAGCAGGCCCTGCTGGGCGCTCATCATGGCGGTGACGTTGACGCGGATGTCTTCCTGCGTCTCCAGCTCGTGCACCAGCCGCAGATAGTCCGTGCCGCCGTCCGGGCTGTGGATCGGGATCTTCACGTTGAGGTTCGGCGCCCACGCGCGGAAGCGGCGCGCCTGCTCGCGCATCTCGTCGGGATCCCCGGCCGTCACCTCCACCGACACCGGCAGCGGCTCAACCATCCGCGCGATCTGCGTGCAGCGCGCTTCGATCCCTTCCCACCCGCCCACGACGCCGTCCTTGACCAGGATCGTCGGATTCGTGGTCACGCCCCGAATGATCCCGAGCGCGTGGTATTTCCGGATCTCCTCCGGACGCCCGGTGTCGAGGAAGAGCCCGGTTAAGGCCTGGCCTGACATGCATCTACCTCCATCACTGCTGTGGTCGTCTCCCATTTGTTGCCGCGCAGCATCAAGCGCGGATCGCTCACGATGCCATGCCACACCACTGCCTGAAACGCCTCGGTGTGCGGCGTGATGTTCCGAGCATTGACGGTCGGAATCACGAGCACCACCTGGCCCTCCCGCTTGGTGTAGCCGCCGTCCCGGCCCACGATGCCCAGCACGTCCATGCCGCGGCGCTTGGCTTCATCCACCGCGGCCACGAGGTTGGCGCTGATCATCGGCTCGCGGCTGCCGCCGCCCACCGACAGCACCAACAGGACGTCGCGCGACGAGGCGCGGCTGACCTGCAGCCAGGCGGCGAAGACCGTCTCCCAGCCTTCGTCGTTGGTGCGGGCGGTCAGCTCCGAGACGTTGTCCACCGGCGAGTAGGCTTCAATCCCGGCGAGCTTGCGGAAATCGTTGACCGCGTGGCTGCAGTTGCCGGCGCTCCCGCCCACGCCGCAGAGGAAGAGCCGCCCACCCTCGTCCCGCAGCCGCACGAGGCGCGCCACCATGCGGTCCACGGTCTCGAGGTCCAGCGATGAGGCCACCTGCGCGGCCTCCTGGAAGTACTGCCGCAGAAAGGCGGGGTCACCCGGCATAGGTGAGCATCCGTTCGGCCTCTTCGAGGCCGTACACCATCTGATAGAACTCTTTTGAGAGCGCTTGGAAGACTCGCTCGCCTTCGTCATCGAATTCCTCCGCCCGCCGGATCTCCGGATAGCGGGACTCCGGCAAGCGCGCGTAGAGCGGAAACGCGCGCTGCAGCCCCAGGATCTCGTCGGGCTGGAGATAGGGCGGCGGCATCCGCAGCAGCGACTTGGAGATCACCGACGTCGTCTGCGCGTCGGGGTCGAGCCACCCTTCCTGGATCGCCATCTCCCGCAGCGGCGTGCCGTGATACGGCACGAAGACGTTCACGCTCAGCGCGTCATACGTGTTGATCTCGCGGATGAGCCGCATGCTGTCGAAGAGCAGCGGGCGCGTCTCGTAGGGCATCCCCACCAGCACGTTCAGCGTGAAGGGAATCCCGGAGGCCGTGACGACTTTGGCCTGATCCACGAGAAACTCGTTGGTCATTTTCCGCCGGAGCTTCTCCTGCCGGTACTGCTGGTTGCCATGCTCGAGGCCGAAGGAGATCCGGTAGCACCCGATGCTGGACATCCAATCCAGCTTTTCGGCATCCACATCCTCGAAGCGGGTCTGGAACCAGAACGGGATCTTGAAGTCTCGGTACATCTCGACGAAATCCGCGATCTCCTGCTTGGGCCGGGCCAGGAAGGCGTCGTCGTTGATGTAGAAAAACTCCGGCTGATAGCGCTCGATCATGATCGCCATCTCGCGCCGGAGATTCGGCATGGTTTTGCGGCGCAGATACAGGCCCTGTCCCTTCTCCTTGGCGAGGATGACCTGCCGCGGTGAATTGCAGAACGTGCAGGTGTAGGGGCAGCCCCGGTAGGTCTCCAACGGGATCGCCTTCCAGATGCGCGCCCCCAGCGGCCGAAGGAACCGCCGCTCGTCGAACAGCGAGAAATCCGGGATGATCTTGTTGATGTCCACCAGTGGCCGCGCCGGGTTGTGGTGGACCGCGCCCTCGGCGTCGCGCGCCCAGGTGCCCGGGATGTTGACGGGTGCGGCGCCGTTGCGGACGGCCTCGCAGAAGTCCACCATGACCTCCTCGCCCTCCCCGAGGCTGATGCACTGGACCGGCGGGTGGGCCATGGCCATCTCCGGCGCCATCGTCGTGAAGACGCCGCCGATGAGGTGCGCCACCTCCGGGTAGTGCGCCAGGACTTTCAGCAGGTCTTTCACCTGCGGCCAGGTGTCCTCGACGACCGTGGAAAACACCACCGCATGAGGCTTGAACGCGTCGAGCATCTTGGCGTAGTCGTCGAGCATGTGCTTCTTGGGCTCGCCCCACAGCGCCAGCGCGTCGAACTTGCGGCTGTTGAGCAGCTTGTTCGCCCGCGTCACCGGCAGCGGCTCCCCCATGAACTCGTAGGAGGCCAGATACGGGGTGCAGTCGAAGAGCTGGATCTCGTAGCCCTGCTCCTTGAGGATCGCGGTGAACAACCCGACCGCGTACGACGGGGTGAGCATCATGCTGAGGTTCGGATACGTCAGCAGCACCCGGAAATCTCGCCGTTCGGTCATCTGGTTACCTTCCCCTCTTGGTTGCGCTTAGAGTGCGTCCCAGCATCTCCCGCGGCCGCGAGCTTCTTCGCGACGACCCGCGCGAAGGAGCTCAAGCCCCCTCGCTGCAAAAACGCCTGAAGCTGCTCCCGGGCAGCGTCGGTCGAGCCGATCAGTTGCCGTTCAAAGAGTGAGAGCCGGATGGTCGGATCCCGGTGCAGATGCGCTTGCACCACTTCCACGTCCAGCACGCCCGGCGTGCTCACTTCGATCAGCCCAAAGCCGGCCTCGATCAGCAGGCGCGCCAGACCGCTGAGGCTGAAGCAGTTCGTGCGGTCAGGCGGGCAGAGATATAGATTATCCAGCCCCAGCACGGCCATGTCAAATCCTGACGAGACCAGCGCGGTGGCGAAGACCAGCCCGCCCTCCGGCAGCCGGCGCGCGACGCCCTCCAGGAGCCCGCGCGGGTCATCCACCCGGTCCAGCGACTCCAGCAGCATTACCACCTCCGCCGGCCCGGCGCCCGGGCCCGCCGGCGCGCCGTGCGCCAGGGCCATCTCGTCCACGACGGTCACCGCGGAGAACCGCCCGCTGTCCTCCAACAGCCGGCTCATGGCGCTGGGCGGGGTGGCCGCTTCCAGCAGCGAGGGCCGCTGCAGCCCGTGCATGCGCAGGGTGTCCTGGATCCACTCCAGCTTGGGCGCATACACGTGGTCCGCGCGCAGTTGCGTCAGCTGGGAGTCGTCGCCGGCGGGCGCGAACCGCTGCTGCGCCACCTCCCGCAGCAGGCGCGCCCACGTCGCAGCCTCAGGCAGCTCGGCCAGGAACAGGCTGTCGGTGTCGGGACAGCGCCGGTACTCCAGCCCCTCCACCGACCCGAACGGCTCCAGCGCCGCGCCGCTGACCGGCGACCGGTCGCGCCGCACGGTCGGGCCGCGGGCCAGGGCCTGGCGCATCGCCTGCACGCAGAAGGCGCGGTAGCGCACCTGGCCGTCCAGGGGCTTGACCGAGGACAAGGGAATGCTGACACCCGATTCGATCGCTCTCATGACGCTCCCCGCTTGTACGCGCGGCGCTCCGCCACGGCGTAGGTATCGCGAACGACCTGCATGACGCGCTGGGCCTCCTCCAGCGTCCCGTGCCGGGCCGGGCGGCGCTCCGCCACCGCCGCCAGAAACTCCTGCACCTCTTTTTCCCACGACTCGTCCCGGTCGAAATAGATGATCTCCTCGCGCGGATTGCCCAGCGCCATCGCCTCGTCTTCGAACTGGCGCTTGCCGATGACGAGTTGCTCGCGCCCGTAGCTGCCGGTCTGCGAGAGCAGCCCGCTGGCCACGACGTAGCCGTTGGCGCACCCGATCTCCACGCCGAAGGTGTGCTTCCACAGCGTCGCGGACGAATGGAGAAACGCCGGCGTGCCCGTGTCGCTGCGCAGCAGGAGGAAGGCGTTGTCTTCGACCCCGCAGCCCCAGAACCCGTCGTTGAGGACGGCCTCGACCACCGACAGCGACGGCCCGAGGAACAGGTGGAACAGATCGAGCATATGGATGCCCTGGTCCAGCAGGATGCCGCCGCCGGCCAGCGCGAGCTGGCTGCGCCAATTTCTCCGGAAGTTCAGCCCCCCGGACTTTCCATAGGTGCCCTTGAGATACAGGATCTCTCCCAGTCCCCCTTCCCCGACGAGCGCCTTGGCCGCCTGGATGGACGGATGCAGCCGGTGGTTGAACCCGAACACCAGGGTATGGCCGGGCGTGGCGGCGGCCGCCTCGGCGATCTGGCAGAATTCTTCCCAGTTCCGGCCCGGCGGCTTTTCGCAGAAGACGCGCCCGCATCGGCGAAGCGCTTCGGCGCACAAGGCGGCGGTCACATAGTTCGGCGTGCAGACGAAGGCGGCCTCCACACCGTCCCACGGGATCGCCGCGCCCGGCGGCAGGAGCGCATCCCCCAGGCCGGAGGTCGCCGGATCCACCGCCGGGTCCACGACGGTGATCGCGCGCACCGCGGGATGCTGCCGCAGCACCCGGTAGCGGATCTTGCCCATGTAGCCATAGCCGAACAACAGCACGTTCATGGGGTGACTCCGCTCATCCCGGCCGCGTGCAAGAACGCCGCCAGCGAGCGGTCCGTCACCGGCACGGCGTAGGATTGGACATACGCGGCGGCCGGCTGCCACTGCGAGACGGCGTCGGCGTCCGACGCGCCGGCATACCGCCGCGCCACGGCGGCGAATTCCTCCACCGACCCGACCGGCTCGCGCCACCCCTCCAACTCAAAGAGCGGATCCCCGTGCTCATGCCGCGCGTCATGCAGATAGATCGGCTTCAGGCCGTGCAGGACCGCGTACAAGACCGACGACGAACCGCGGTAGAGCACCACCGAGGCGCGGTGGCAGTCCTCCTCGAAGGACCGCTCGCTTGACACGGAGACGTTCGGAAATTCCTCGACGGACCACCGCAGGTGCGGCTGAAGCTGGTCGAAGGGCGCGATCGGATGGCAGCGAAAGATGAAGGCATGATCGTGAAGCACGCGCGCCGCCTGCATCGCAAATTCGAATAACAACACCGCTTCGCGGCGGATACCGGTCTCCGGCATCACCAGCACCACGCGCCGGCTCGGCGAGGGCCCGCGGAGGGCGGCCGACGCCGGAAAGGGGCGAAAGGTGCCGAAGTCCACCAGGCGCGAGCGCGGATGGCCCGGCGTCATCAGCGCGCGCGTCCGGGGCCCGGAGCAGAGCACGACATCCGGCTGTGCCGAGGGACGACCGTCGTCCTGCGGCTTCGTCAACGCGAAGTTGTGCGACAACAGCACTGTGTGCTGGTAGCCGACCGTCACGCATCCGGGGTCGGCCGCTTTGGCGCCGTGCCAGGCCGGCTGCTCCCATGGTTGACCTTCGTAGAACGTCACGAACGCCTTGGCGCGCCAGCGCCGGACGGCGGTCCGGGCCGCGTAATAATGCATCATGTTACGCTGCGTGATGGTCTGCAGGCTGCCCAGGCAGGCCGCGGCGCAGACCTTGGCCGCGCGCGGATCTCGGTTCTGAGCCGCCAAGCGGCGCAGCGACACCGCCGTCGTCCATTGCCCTGCGGCGACGGCCAGCGGCGCCCACAGCGGCACCAGCAGCCACTCCGGCACGCACCGGGCCCACCGCTGCCGCAGCACGGCCCGGGCAAACGCCACCTGCGGCCCGCCGCGGATGTCGCCGCAGACCACCAGGGATGATACGCCGCGCGATGCCAGCTGTTGCGGCAACGCGCCGAAGTAAAAGTCGCCGGTGGCGTCGTCGGCCGGCGGACGGAACTGCCACGTCCTGAGAAGCACCTCCGCCGGCTCCCGTGCCAACCGCTTCAGCGCCCCGGCGCACCGCGCGCGCAGCCAGCAGAGCGCCAGCGCATCGCGGCAGGCAAACAGCGCGCATCGCAGCCAGCGCCGGATCATCGTGCTCCATGACGGAAGGCGCAGGGGCGTCGCGCGGCCATGATGAGACCCGTTGTGCCGGACCAGTTCCTGCACCAACTCCACCTGGTCAGACGGCAGCAGATGCCGGGGGCGCAAGGTCGAAACGCCCAGCACCGGCAGGCCGTCGCATGTCCGGCGAACAACCAGCATCGCCTCGGCGAGCTGCTCATAGATCCGCACCCACGGCTCCTCCCCAGCGGCCCGGCCGCCTCGCGTCTGTTCTTGCTCCAAGATCCACGCCACCGCCTCGTCCAGCGTCATCGCTTCATGATCCGGCACCACCGCCTCGTCCGGCTCAGGCGCGTGGCCGCTGCGCACCAGCACCGTCTTCCCGCCCGCGGCGCGGCCCGTCCGGATGTCCAGCCCACGGTCCCCGACCATATACGAGGACGCCAGCTCAATACCATGCTCGCGCGCCGCCCGGACCAAGAGGCCGGTTCCAGGCTTGCGGCAGTCGCACCCCTCCTCCGGCCGATGCGGGCAGACATAAATGGCCTCGAGGGCGGCCCCGGCGCGCTGGAGCTCGCGCCGCAGCTTGGCGTGGATGGCCTCCAGCATCTCCACGGTCAGCCATCCGCGCCCGATGGCTGACTGATTCGTCACGACGATCACCGCCAGCCCCGCGTCGTTGAGCCGGCGGATCGCCGGCCCAGCGCCCGGCAAGAGCTGCAGCTCCTCCGGCGTGCGGCAATATTCCACGTAGCGCGAAATCGTCCCATCCCGGTCCAAGAAGACGGCGCGACCCGGCCCGCCCCGGGGCAATCCGTCGCTCATGCGGAGGGCGCCTCCGCCGGCTGCAGGACCGGCTCCGCCACCGGACGGCCGGACGCGGCCGGCGAGCCGTCGAGCGTCAAGATCATCTCCCGGCCCCAGCGCGCGGCATACCGCTCCGAGGCCTGAGCCAGCACGGCATCGCGGCGCAGGCCCGCAGCAAATCCCTCGACCAGCCACTGCACGTACGTGCCCATGCGGCACGCCGCGCGGCCGTCCCTGAATGGGTCGAGCTCCTCCAGCATCTCCGACCAATCACCGAAACCCGGCACGCCCTCCGCGCTCCGCCACTGCTCGAGACAGGCCTGCCAGAGCGCCGGCCAGTCATGGAACACGACCCCGGATCCCAACCGGTTGAGGGGACTCCACGGCCAGCCTTCCCGATCCAGCAGCAGCGTCGGCACGCCGGCCAGCGCCGATTCCAGCCCCGCCGTCCCGGTGAAGAGGTGGCCGTGGACCGCCACATCCGCCGCCAGCGCGGCGGCGGCAGGCGGATGGGCGCCGTCCTCGAAGACGTAGCAGCGCCCGGTGGCTTCGGCGCGGCGCAGCAGCTCCGCCACCGGCCCCAGGCCGGCGCGCAGGGTTGTGTGTTTCTTGGGCTTGAGAATGAGGCCGAACCACGGCTCGGTGAGCACGCGCTCCAAGAGCGCTTGGTGTGACGCTTGCTGGGCCTGCTCGTCCAGGAACCACCACCGGTGGTTCAGCGCGCCCTCGTCCAGGAACGCCATGATTCGCTGCGCGCCGCGCGCCTGCATCCGTTCCCGAAGCCGGCGGGCGGCGTCGCGCAGCAGCGGCGCGCGATGGTCGCCGAGATACCCGGTGACCACGTACGACCTCACGCGCGAGCCGGAGCGCCGCTCGACCTCCGCGCCGGCGCGCGAATAGCCGAAGAATAGATCCGAGGTGACCGCGGTGTAGGCGGAGGGGCACCCCTCATACGCACGCTGATAAATAGCCAGCAGCCCACCCAGCGATTCCAACGCGTCCCCGATCGCGCAATGCACCGGCGGATACCGGTACCACGTCAGATACACCTTGACATCGTGGGCCGCGAAGAGCCGCTCCCACACCTGCCGCGACATCTGATAGTCCGCGGCGCGCGCGCGCAACCACGCGCCATCGGCTCCGCCCCCGCGCGGCAGGCGCAGCTTCCCGCGCGCCGCCGCCAGTCTCGGGCGGAAGGCCGGGCGCGAGGCCGCACGGGCCGCGGCCAGCGTGATGGCTGCGCCGTCCATCCCTCGCTCGCGCAGCTGTGCGAGCTTCTCGTCATCCAGCGGATCGCCGGCGGCATGAAAGAGCATCAGCAGGTGGCGGGCCGGCAGCCCGGACTGCTGCCAAAAGAAAACGTCCGAGTGCAGTTCCGGCCGGTCGAGATTGAGCGGACCGAAGGAATCCGTCGCCAGTGTGGGGAGGCTGCCGGCCGGCGGCGAGGGCCAGCGCCAGGCGCCCTGGGCTAATCGCAGCCATCGGTACAGCGGCCGCAGCCGGTCGCGCAGCCACTGCGCCGGCGTCGTCAGCCTCGGGATCGCCGCCAGCGCGACGCCCTGCGTCGAGGCATAGCGCTCCAAGACCGCCCTCCACGGCAATCGCTCGATGAGCACGACGCACCGCGGCCTGGCCCGGCCCGTCGCGCGGCGCGCCGCATCCCATCGGCAGACCTGCATCAGCAGCATCGCGTGCCAGAGCGTGTCCGGCTGGGCAAAATCAATCGTGGCCAACGCCTTCGCCATATAACCGGGCCAGCCCGTCGGCAAGCCGGACGCGCCCAGCGCCTCGCGAGCTTGCGGCTCGCGCAGCACCTGCGCTTGCACGTCGGCCAAGTCGCCATAGGCCAGCCGCAGGCGCACGAGCACACCCTGCTCATCGCGAATGTCCAGCAGCCGGAAGGCCAGCGGCTCCACGCGCACGCCGAGCCATCGCCCCATCGCCTGCGCCACGCCCAGGCCCGCCGGCGAGTGCTCGACGGCCGCGCACCGCTCCACCCGGCGGCCGCGCAGCCGGCGCCACGCGAGGCGGGGCCAGATCGCGATCAGCCAGACCGGCACGGTCAGGCGCGCGACATACCAGGGAGCGGGACGTGCGGAATCGTTGGAGCGCATCAGCCTTTCCGGATGACGTACGGTCCCAAGACCAGCAGATCCAACCCGCAGGAATAAAAGGTCCGGATCGCCTGCTCCGGCGTGCAGACGATCGGCTCGCCGTTGAGGTTGAAGGAGGTGTTCAGCAGCACCGGCACCCCGGTGCGGCGGTGGAAGGCGCTGATCAGCTCGTAGAGCTTCGGGTTGACCTCGCGCTCCACCGTTTGGACTCGCGCGCTGCCGTCCACGTGCGTCACCGCCCCGAGGCGGTCCCGCCATTCGGGCCGCACCCAGGCCACGCGCTCCATGAACCGAACGCGGCGGCCCGGACGTAAGTCGAAGAGCGCTTCCGCGTGCTCGGCCAGCACCGCCGGCGCGAAGGGACGGAAGCTCTCCCGGTACTTCACGGCGGAGTTGACGCGATCCTTCGTCTCGGCCTGGCGCGGGTCCGCCAGGATGGACCGGTTCCCCAGCGCGCGATGGCCGAACTCCATCGGCCCCTGGAACCACCCCGCT
>JAHFGX010000030.1 GCA_023247215.1 Candidatus Omnitrophota bacterium | reverse complement strand
GTTTGACCGGCGCCGTGGTGGACAGCTACGGCGACCACCGGACCGCCATGAGCCTGGCGGTGGCCGGCCTGTTGGCCAGCGGGGAGACCCGCATCCGGGGAGCCGAGTGCGTGTCGAAGTCGTTCGGCAGCTTTTTCAACGCGCTGGCGTCGGTCACCGCTCCCGGTTCCGTCTCGACGGCGAGTTGACAAGCCGGGGGGCCTTTGTTACGATGCCTCCACACACCTGCCTGATTCAATGAAACGACTGCTTCTCGCCATCCGCCGGTTCTTCAGAAACCTTATCAACTCTTTTTTTGCCACCCTCTCCAACGATCTGGCGATTGACCTGGGCACGGCCACCACGCTGGTCTTCGTCAAGGGGCGGGGCATTGTCCTCTGCGAGCCCTCCGTGGTGGCGATCCAGCGCGGATCCACCCGGGTGCTGGCGGTGGGGGAAGAGGCCAAGCGCATGATCGGCCGGACCCCGGGCAACATTTCGGCCATCCGCCCCATGAAAGATGGCGTTATCGCGGATTTCGAGGTGACGGAGGCCATGCTGCGGTACTTCATTAAGAAGGTCCAGTCCCGCAAGCTCAATAAGCCGCTGGTCGTGGTGGCGATCCCCTCGGGCATCACGGAAGTGGAAAAGCGGGCCGTCCGCGATTCCGCGCTGCGGGCGGGTGCGCGCGAAGTGTATTTGGTCGAGGAGCCCAAGGCCGCCGCCATCGGCGTGGGGTTGCCCATCCACGAGCCCGGTGGCAACATGATTATTGATATCGGCGGCGGGACCACGGAAATGGCCGTGATCTCGCTGGACGGGGTGGTGGTGTCCAAGTCCATTCGAATCGCCGGCGATGAGTTGGATCAGGCCATCGTCGAGCACCTGCGCAAGATGTTCAACCTGATGATCGGCGAGCGCACGGCTGAGGAGATCAAAATCCGCATCGGGTCCGCGTACCCGCTTGAGCAGGAGTTGACGATGGAAGTCCGCGGACGGGATCTCGGGGGCGGGTTGCCCAAGACCGTGACCATCACCTCCGAGGAGATCCGTGAGGCGCTCTCCGAACCGATCCGCATCATCGTCGAATCGACGCGCGCGACCCTGGAGAAGACCCCGCCGGAATTGGCCGCGGACCTCATTGACCGGGGCATTGTGCTGGCCGGCGGCAGCTCGCAACTCCGCGGGCTGGACCGGTTGTTGGCGGAAGAAACCGGCCTGCCCGTGCATGTGGCCGACAGTCCCGTGACCGCTGTCGCCTTAGGTGTCGGCAAGGGTCTGGAGGACCTTCAGTACCTGCGCAGCCGGATTGCCATTTCCAACGGCGCAGAGCTCTAACCCCGCGTCCGCCGTCGGACGGCGGCCTGCGTTGTAAGGCACCGCATCCGTGCGTCGAACGTTCGCTCGCCTGCTTTCCCTCGTCGTGATCCTTGCGCTCTTCAGCGCAGCCCCGCTCCGACGCGCCGCGCGGCAACTGTTTCGCCTTCCGCTTGAAGTGGCGGGTCGTGCGCTCCGGATCGGCTGGCTCCTGCCGCAGCTTCCGCGCCTGACCGCGGAACGCGATGAGCTGCACCGGCAGCTCAGCGCCGCCCAGGTGGAGTTGGCGCAGGCGAAAGAAGCGCTTCGGCAAACCTCCTCTGCCGAAGCCTTGATGCGCTCCGCCGGAGGGCCGCCCCACGCTGTCGTCGCGGCCGTGATCGGCCGCACCCTGCTCCCGACGCAACAGAGCGTCATCTTGAATCGCGGCGCAAAGGACGGGGTGGTCGTCGGCAGCCTGCTGATGAGCGCGGAAGGGTTGGTCGGGCGGGTCATTGACGCCACACGCACCACGAGCGTCGGTCTGCTGTTGACCGACGCCGACAGCCGGGTGGCGTGCCTCATCGAACGGACCCGGGAGACCGGGTTGCTGGCGGGGACGTCCGGTTCCTGGTGCCAGCTCCTCTACCTGGATTCCGAAGCGGATCTCGTTGCCGGCGACCGGGTCGTGACCGCAGGGTTGGGGGAAGGGTTTCCGAAAGGCCTTCCGGTCGGCATCGTCGCGGAGGTCGTCCGGGGAAGCGGCGGGATGCCGCGTTCCGCGCGGGTCCGCCCTGCGGCGGTCCTTCGCCATCTCGAAGACGTGCTGATCATTCCGCCCGCATGAACGGCCTCCTCGTCATCGGGCTGGCCGCCGTCCTGCAGGTGGCGCTGGGCCGCTGCGTGGCGCCCTCCTGGTGGGTTCCAGACCTCCTGCTCATTGCGGTGGTGGGGGTCGTGATGGACGCTGAAGCCGCGCCATGGGGCGCCCTGGTGTTCGTGGCCGGCGCGGCGGCGGTCAGCAGCGCGCGCGACCCGTGGTTGGCAGGAATCCTGTACCTCTTCACCGCTGCCGTCGTGTGGTGGCTGGCGCACCGATGGGATCTTGAAGCGCACGGGCGCCGGGTGCTCGTCATCGCCGCGGTGGAGTGTGTGATGATCCTGCTGGCGGTTTCGATGGAGCTCGTTGCCGGACGCCTTATCACCGGCGGCCTCCGCGTGTGGGCGGCGCTGCTGGGATGGGCCGGCGCGCGGGTGGCCGTCACGTCGGCATGCGCATGGGCGGTGATCCGCCTGGCGCGTCCCTCAACTTCGTAAGCTGCAGCATGCCTGACCGACTCGTCTGGTTTCGGCGCGCCCTCGTGGCGGCGCTCGCCTGCCTGGTGCTGCGGCTGATCGGCTTGCAGCTCTGGCAGGGGAGCCGTTACCGCGATTTGGCGGACCGGAACCGGCTGCGGGTGGTTCCGGAGGCCGCGCCGCGCGGCCAGATCGTGGATCGCCACAGCCGCCTGCTCGCGACAACGCGATCGGTGTTTTTCGTGGCCGCCATCCCGCAGGAGTTCGCGTCGGAGAGCCGGTGGCGGTGGCATGAATCCCCCCATGCCACCGCGGCCGCCTCCCGGGCAGCCGTGTTCGCGCAGTTGAGCCGGCTGGTGGGCAAGCCGGCGGAAGAGTTGGAGCGGCGCTTTCGATCGCAGCGCACGCTGCCGTTCGTGCCGGCCACCCTGGTGCCGGAGATCCCGAAGCTCCAGGCCCTGGAGGTGGCCGAGGCGCACACCGAATTGCCGGGGATCGTGGTGGACGCGGCGCCGGTGCGGGACTATCCCTTGGGCCGCGCCGCGGCGCATGTGATCGGCTACGTGGGCCAACCGACCGAGGAAGCGTTTCCGGTCTTGAAGCAGTACGGGGTCCGTCCCACTGACGCGGTCGGCCGGTCGGGCATCGAGCAGGAGTTTGAGGCGTACCTTCGCGGGCGTTCCGGCGGATCGGTCATTGAGGTGGATCATCGGGCGCGGCAGGTGCGGGTGATGGGCCGCCGCGAGCCTGCCGCGGGCCAGACCGTGGTCCTGACCGTGGATGCCAAGCTTTGCTCGCTGATCGCGGATCAGTTTGGGGGGCGTCCCGGAGCCGCCGTGGTGATGCGTCCGATGACGGGAGAAGTGGTGGCCCTGGTGAGCGTGCCGGATTTCGATCCCGGAATATTTGTGCGACAGGATCGGCGGGAGTTGCAGCAGGTCCTGACCGACCCGGAGTCCCCGCTGTTGGATCGCGCGACGATGGGGCAATACATGCCCGGCTCCATCATCAAGCTCCTGACGGCGGCGGTGGCGCTGCAGCACCGTATCATCACGCCGGCGACGCCCTTGCCCTGCGTGGGGTTTGTGCTCATCGGCGGCCGGCGGTTCCACTGCTGGAACCGGGACGGGCACGGCTCGGTGACGCTGCGCGACGCCCTGACGGTTTCGTGCAACAGCTATTTTCTCGAAGTCGGCCGGCGGGTGGGGTTGGAGCGGCTTCGCGCGGGATTCCAGCATGCCGGATTGGGCCGGCGCACGAACTGGGTGTTGGGCGATGAGCCCGGGTATCTGCCTCCGCCAGGCCGGTGGTTCAGCGAAGGGGAGGCTGCGCTCCTGGCCATTGGGCAAGGGGAAATACTGCTGACCCCGCTGCAGGCTGCCGTCGCGGTCAGCGCGATCGCCAACGGCGGCTGGATCTTGCAGCCCTGGGTGGTGAAGCGAATCGGGGATCACGTCGTGGAGCGGTCCGTCGGCTACTCGCTGGAGTGGCCTCGTGACACGCTGGATGTGCTGCGGGAGGGCATGCTGGCGGTGGTGAATGGCCCCAAGGGCACCGGCATCCAGGCCCACAGCGACCAGGTACGGATCGCCGGCAAAACCGGGACCGCGCAGACCCATATCCCCGGCCGGCCCAACGGATGGTTTGTCGGATTTTGTCCGGCGGATCATCCGCTGGTGGCGCTGGCCGTGGTGGCGGAGCATGGCGGCTCCGGCGGAGAGCTGCCCTCGTTCATCGCCAAAACCGTGTGTGAATACGTGGCGGCTCATCCGGACGCGGTCGTGGATCAGCCTGCGGACGCGCTCTAAGGCCATGTGGCATCGAGGAGACTGGGATTTCACCCTGTTGGCTGCCGCAGGGCTGTTGAGCGTGATCAGCCTCGTGGCCTTGTCAAGCGCCGCGGCGACGCTGAATCCCTCGTTGGTGTGGCGCCAGGCGGTGTGGGTCGGCGTGGGAATCGGAGTCGGCTGCGCGGTGGCGCTGGTGCCGTACCCGCGGTGGTGTGATCTGGCGCCCGTCGTCTACGCGCTGATCGTCAGCCTATTGGCGGCGGTGCTGCTTGCCGGCACCGTGAAGCTGGGCGCGACGCGCTGGCTGACCGTGATCGGGTTCAGCCTTCAGCCGTCCGAATGCGCCAAGCTGGCCACGGCGCTCATGTTGGCCCGCTCGCTGGCCAATCGGCCGAGGCCGCTGTCATGGCGGGCGCTGGCGGGGTCGGCCGCCCTCGCCGGGTTGCCGGCGCTGCTGATTTTTCTCCAGCCCGACTTGGGATCCAGCTCCATCCTCCTGGCCATGTGGCTCGGGACGGTCTGGGTCGCCGGCATCGCGCCGAAGCATCTGCTGGCGCTGGGAGGGGCGGCGGCGGCCTTGGCGCCGATCGGATGGCACGGACTCAAGGAGTTCCAGCGGATGCGCTTGTTGGCGTTCATCAACCCGCATGCGGATCCGCTCGGTGCGGGCTATACGATCATTCAATCCCAGATCGCGATCGGCTCCGGCGGGTTCTGGGGCCGCGGCTGGATGTCCGGGACGCAGAGCCAGCTCAATTTTCTTCCGGAGCGCCATGCGGATTTCCTGTTCTCGGTGATCGGGGAAGAGTGGGGCTGGTGGGGGGCGGTCCTGGTGGTGGCATGCACCGGGTGCCTGGTGTGGCGGGCGCTGGCCATTGCGCTGCGCAATTCAGAAGCCCACGGCCGGCTGCTGGCGACGGCCTTGGCCTCCTGGCTGGGCTACCAGGCGGTCATCAATATCGGGATGGTGATGGGCGTGGTGCCGGTCGTCGGCGTGCCGCTGCCGCTGGTGAGCTACGGCGGCTCCGCCATGGTCATGACGTGGACGGCCATCGGCCTGTTGCAGAGCATCCGCCGGTTTGGCACCCGGTTCTAACTAGGACAAAGAGATAAAATGTCACTTTGCACCTTTCGGGAAAGGCGCCTTGATGCCAGGCGGACTCATATGCTATAGTTTTTCTTAGCACGGACGTCCGAACGGGCAAACCCGCCGCAAGGCGGAGACGCAAAGCTTCTGATCCGCCAGAGACCGTTGGCGGATGGCAGGGCTGCCGAGACGGTGCAGAGAGACACCCGCACGCCCTGGCACCGGGCGTGCATTTTTTTTGAGAGGAGCATGCACACACACTCGAATCATCTGCGGGCCCATCGGGTCATCGCGGCGCTGAATCGCGAGCAGGTGGATGCGCTGGACAAGCTCGGAAAAGACGCGCTGTTCTCCGCCGGCGTGAAGCTTTCCCGCACGCACATCCTCTCGGTGCTGGTCAACGTGCTCCGCCGGCTGCATGTCAGCGGCGACGGTGTTCGGACTCCGGAAGAACTGGAACAACGCATTTTTGGACGCGTGGTGAGAGGCCGAGGAGGGAAGTTCCATGCCTGACGAGCGACGACAGCGCCTGATCGTCCTGCCGACGGGAATCCGCTTGGATCTCCTGACGGCGTTCCTGTTGATGTCGGCGGTGCCGTTGGTGGTGCTGCTGCTGGTCGCGGGCTGGTTCGCGTTTCCGAACGTCCGGGAATTTTATCATCTCGAGCGATGGTTTCCGCTGATCGCCACCCCTTCGGATTCCACCTGGTGGCTGTTGAGCGTCCTCACGCTGACGATGGCCGTGTCGCTCCTGGGCAGCCTGTATCTGGCCGCGAAGATCATCAAACCGGTCATCCATTTGAGCCATCACGCGCAATCCCTCGCCGCCGGCGACTACGATGCCGCGATGACCGAAGAGGCGCGGGCCGGTGAGCTGGGGGATCTGAGCGCCGCCCTGAACAAGTTGACGTCGCAGATCCGCACCAACATGGTGGAACTGAAACAATTGGGCGACCGCACCACCCAGATGAATTTCGAGATCAACACGCGCATGGTGATGCTCTCCGGCCTGCTGCAGATCGGCGAGCTGATCGGCAGCGGCGTCGGGTTGGACATGGTGCTGGACTTGGTCGTCGAGAAGCTGGCGCTCCTGGATCCCCAGGGGTTCAGCCTGCTCTCCCTGCAGCCGATTGAAGACCTGCCCTTGACGTTGCGCCGCGGCCATAACGTGGACCTCGACCGCTTGACCTGGCCGCCGCCGAAGCCGGTGCCGGTGATGATGGACGCCACGCACCGGCCCCCGACGGGCTTGGAGCCGTTGTGGAAACAGCTGAACCAGCCGAATCTGGTGCTGCACCCGGTCTTCATCCGCGGGAAACCGGTGGGCGCGTTGGGGGTGGGGAACCGGTATCCGGGGTTCGGCTGGGCGCAGGAGTTCGTGGATCTGACGGCGGTGTTTGCCAAGCAGGTCTCCATTGCGCTGGAGAATGAGCTGCTGCTGAGAAAAACCAAGCTGCTGGCGATCCGCGATGAGCTGACCGGGGCGTATAACGAGGCCTATCTCCGCCAGCGGCTGGCGGAAGAGCTGAAACGGGCGATACTCTACCAGCGGCCCTGCGCACTGGTCATGTTTACCATCCCAGGCCTGCCGCACTACCGGCAACGCGCCGGGGAGCCGCAGAGCGAGCAGGTGCTGAAGCAGGCCGTGCGGATCATCCAGGAATCGGTGACGGACATCGACCGCGTCGGCCGGTTCAGCGGCAATGAGATTGTCGTTCTGTTGCCGGAGCGCAACAAACGCCAAGCGCTGGAGCTGGCCGACAGCATGCGCCAACGCGCCAACGCCGCGCTGGCGGCGCAAGGGACCGGCGGGTCGCTCACGCTGGTGGGAAGCGTGGTCGAGAATCCGCTGGATGGGGTGACGGCCGAGGAGCTGATCACGAAGGCCTCCGCGGCGCTGTCGGACGCTTCCACCACGAGGGAACAGACCGCATGAGCATCGCGACCCGGCCGACGATGGACCAGTTGTTGCGGCTGATGGTGGAGCAAGGCGCGACGGATTTGCATCTGACCGCCAACGCCCCGCCGCATCTTCGGCTGGATGAGCGGCTGGTGGCGACGGACCACAGCATCCTCAAGGGAGAGGACGTCAGGGAGCTGGCGCACAGCCTGTTGTCTTCCGACAAGGTGGAGCGGCTGGAGCGCTGGAAGGAGCTAGATTTCGCCTTCTCCATCGAGGGGTTGGCGCGCTTTCGAGCCAACTATTTCTTCCAGCAAGGCTACATCGGCGTGGCGATTCGGATGCTGCCCTTCCGCATTCAAGGATTCGAGGAGTTGGGCCTGCCGCCCCGGATGCTGACGGAGTGGTGCAACAAGCCCAAAGGGCTGGTGCTGATCACCGGCTCCACCGGCTCCGGCAAGACCACGACGCTGGCGGCGATGGTGGACTACCTCAACAACGCGAAGCCGTACCACATTGTCACCATCGAAGACCCGGTGGAATACGTCCATACCAGCAAGCGCGCCATTGTGGACCAGCGGGAAGTCGGCGCGGACACGCAGTCCTTCGCCCAGGCCTTGAAGCACTCGCTTCGGCAGGATCCGGATGTCATCCTCATCGGCGAGATGCGCGATCTGGAGACCATCGAGACCGCGCTGATCATGGCGGAAACCGGCCACCTCGTCCTGGCGACCCTTCATACCTCGGACGCGGTGCAGACCATCAACCGGATCGTGGACGTCTTTCCGGCCCATCAGCAGAATCAGGTCCGCATTCAGCTGTCACTGGAGCTGTTAGGAGTGCTGTCCCAGCAGCTCATCCCCAAGGCCAGCGGACGGGGGCGGGCGCTGGCCACGGAAGTGCTGCTGGCCAATCATGCCGTGCGGTCGCTGATCCGAGAGCAGAAGGTCCACCAGATCTACTCAGTGATCCAGACGGCGCAGAAAGAAGGCATGAAGACGATGAACCAGTGCCTGTACGAGTTGTATCTCAACCGGGTGATTACGTTGGACGAGGCGCTCATGCGGTCCATGGACCCTGACGACCTCCTGCGGCTCACCAAACGTTAGCGCCGAATTCGGCGCGGGATCACGCGCATGCCCAGACGAGTCATTACGAAGCGGATCGGCGACATCCTGCTCGAGCGGGGGATTGTGAACCGCCAGGAGCTGGAGCAGGCCTTGGCGCATCAAAAAGAGCGCGGGGGGTTGCTGGGCCAGGCGCTGGTGGAGATGGGCATGGTCACCGAGGAAGAGGTGGCCCTGGCCCTGACGGCGCAGTATGGGTTCCCGTATCTGCCGCTGGAGAGCTATGACATTGACGACGAGGTGGCGCGCCTCGTGCCGGAACAGGTCGCCCGGCAGTACGTGCTGATTCCCATTGACCGGATCGGCAACGCCCTCTCCGTGGCCATGGCGGACCCCTCCAATGTCCAGGCGGTGGAAGACATCGAGCTGCTCACCAGCTGCGCGGTCCAAACATTCGTCAGCACGCCCTCGGACATCCGCAAGGCGATTGCCCGATGCTACAAATCTTCGTCCAACGGGCCGGCCTCGCCTCCGCCGCCGACGAACGGGCCGCCGCGATGATCAGCTTCAAGGAACGAATGGTGGCCGCGCTCGTGTCGAACCGCTTGCTGACACGCGAACAGGTGGATGAGGCCCTGAAATTCCAGCAGGCGCATGGCGGCAGCCTCCAGAAAGTCCTGGTGGATCAGGGGCTCATCAGCGAAGGCGCGCTCCTCTCCGCGATCAGCCAAGGGTTGGGCATTCCCCCCATCCGCCTCTCGCGCATCCGGATTGATCCGACCCTCAGGGCGTTGGTTTCGCGGGACATCGCCAGACAGTACCAGGTGATCCCGGTGGCGTGCATGGGGCAGACCTTGACGGTCGCGATGGCCGATCCCCTCAACATCTTTGCGCTGGACACCTTGACGACGATGACGAGCCTTGCGGTCAACCCGCTCCTGGCCACGGCCAGCGACATCCAGGAAGCCATTGATGTCTATTACGGGACCGGGGTGGAAGAGACGCTGCATCAGATGGCCAAGGAGAAGGAGGCGCGCAAGGCCGTGGCGGACCAGGAATCGGCGAAGGACCACCGCAATGAACCGCCGAAGGATCCGGCGCACCCGGTGGGCATGCTCCAGGAGGCTCCCGTCGTCCGCATCACGGAGATGCTCTTGGCGAAAGCGGTGCAGTTGCGCGCCTCGGACCTGCTCATCGAGCCGTTGGAGCACAGCTTCCGCGTACGCTACCGGGTGGACGGGGTCCTGCAAGAAGGGGAATCGCCCCCGCGCCAATTCCAGCAGGCGGTGGTCTCCCGCATCAAAGTGATGGCGGAGCTGAACATCGCGGAGCGACGCTTGCCGCAAGACGGACACTTCAATACCGTCATGGAGGGCCGCCCCATTGATTTCCGCGTCTCCGTGCTGCCAGCCACGTTCGGCGAGCGGGTTGTCCTCCGGGTGCTGGACAAGCGGCAGGTGAAGCTGGACCTCGCCGGCTTGGGATTTCACCCGGACGACCTGGTCGTCCTCCAGCGCCTCGCCCAACAGCCGCATGGGCTGCTCTTGTGCACCGGCCCGACCGGGTCCGGGAAGACGACGACCCTCTACTCCATGCTGACGTCGGTGGACCGCCCTGAGAAAAACCTGGTGACGGTTGAAGACCCGGTGGAGTTTCAATTGGAGGGCGTCAACCAAGTGCTGACGCGCGCCGACATCGGCCTGACGTTTGCCGCCGCGCTCCGCGCCATTCTCCGGCAGGATCCGGACGTGATCATGGTGGGAGAAATCCGGGATACCGAGACGGCCGACATGGCCGTCAAGGCCGCCCTGACCGGCCATCTCGTGCTGAGCACGCTCCATACCAACAGCGCGGCCGGCACCGTCGTACGGCTGGTCAACATGGGCGTCGAGCCGTTTCTGTTGAACTCGTCGCTCCTGGCGGTCATCGGGCAGCGGCTCGTTCGGCGGGTCTGTCCCTCGTGCCAACAAGCCTACCGGCCCGCGGGCACCATCGCCAAGAAATTCGGCTTGCTCGATGCGCAGGGGCGCCCCCTGGAGCTGATGAAGGGGGAGGGGTGCAGCAGCTGTTTTCAATCCGGCTATCGCGGGCGGGAAGTGATTGCGGAGATATTGGTGCTGACGCCGGCCATGCGCGAACTGATTATCCGCCGCCCGCAGGAGCGCGAGCTGGAAGATCTCGCGCGCCAGGCCGGCATGCGCACCCTGCGCGAGCACGGCCTCCACAAGGTGAGAGCCCACCTGACGTCATTGGACGAAGTCGTGCGGACCACCGTCGGCGAAGCCATTGAGGCCGAACGATGAGCAGCATTCAAAGCCGCCTCGTGGACGTCTTGATCGCCAAGGGGCTGGCGGCGCCGGAGCAGTTGGCGGCGCTTCAGGCTGAGGCGCGCAGCGGCAAGCGGTTCGGGCAGCTGCTCATCCAGCAGGGCATCCTCACGGAAGAAGCGCTCGTCGGGCTGCTCTCCCAGGAGTTAGGCATCCCCATGTTGTCGCTGGCGAAGTATCGCCTCGACCCCACGGTCGCCCGGCTGATCCCGGAGCGGGTGGCCCGGCAGCATACCGTGATCCCGATTTCGCGGCTCGGCCAGCGCCTCGTGGTGGCCATGGCGGATCCGCTGGACCTCTTCGCCGTGGAAGATTTGAAAGCGCTGACACAGTGCGCCATTGATCCGGTGCTCGCCGAGGCGCTGGAGATCGAGCGGGCCATTGAGCAGACCTACGCCGGCATGATGCCGCAGTTTTCCTCCCCGCCGGATGCGCCGGCCGGATCCGGGGTCGAGAAGGACAGCCTCAGCATCGAGAGCGGGGAACTGGAGAGCGCCGTGCAGCTGCTGATGGCCGAGAACGCCAGCGACGTCCCGGCGGTGAAGGTGATCAACCTGATGCTGTTGGAAGCCCTGCGGAAGCGCGCCTCGGACATTCACCTCGAGCCGCTCTCGGACGCCGTGCGCGTGCGCTACCGAGTGGATGGGCGCTTGTCGGACGCCCACCGGTTTCCTAAGCAGGCGCAAAGCACGATCCTCACGCGGCTGAAAATCATGGCGGGTCTGGACATCACCGAGTCGCGCTTGCCACAGGATGGGCGGTTCAAAGTCCGCCTGGACGTCCGCGAGGTGGATTTCCGCGTCTCGGTGCTGCCGGTGGTGCACGGCAATAAGGTCGTGCTGCGCGCGCTGGATAAAGCGAACCTGTCATCAGGGTTGGAGCAGCTGGGGTTTCTCCCCGAGTCGCTGGGGCCGCTGGCGGACGCGGTGGCGCGGCCCCACGGCATGATTTTGGTGACCGGCCCCACCGGCTCCGGGAAATCCACGACCTTGTATGCCATGCTGCAGCAGCTGAACCAGCCCACCCGCAACATCATTACCATCGAGGATCCGGTGGAGTATCAGCTGAATGGGGCGACCCAGGTCCAGGTCCATCCGGAGATCGGGTTGACGTTCGCGTCGGGACTACGCTCGATCCTGCGCCAGAATCCTGACGTCGTGATGATCGGCGAAATCCGGGATTTTGAAACCGCCGACATCGCCATGAAGGCCAGCCTGACCGGCCACCTGGTGCTCTCCACCCTGCACACGAATGACGCGCCCTCATCGGTGACGCGGCTGGTGGACATGGGGGTGGAGCCGTTCCTGATCGCCTCCAGCCTGACCGTGGTAGAGGCGCAGCGGCTGGTGCGCAAGCTCTGCGCGAAATGCCGGGAGCCCATCCAGCCACCGCGCACGCTGCTGGAGCAATTGGGGTGTGCCTCTGCGCCGGAGAGCACGTTCTATCGAGCCGTGGGGTGCGCCAACTGCAACGGGGCCGGCTATCGGGGGCGGATGGGCGTGATTGAGGTCTGCCTGGTGGATGAGGGGCTGCGCGAACGGATTGTGGCCCGGGCCAATTCCTGGGAGCTGAAAGACTACGCCCGGGCCCACCTGGGCCTCGTGACGTTGCGGGAGGACGGGATCAAGAAGGCCGCGCGCGGCCTGACGACGCTGGAAGAAGTCCTTCAGGCCACCTCGGAGCTCTAACGACGACGATGCCGACCTTTACCTATGTCGTGAAGGACAAAGCGGGCCGGACCCACAACGGCATGTTGGACACACCCTCCCGGCAGGCGCTCATCGAGCTGTTGTGGAAGCAGGATTTCGTCGTGCTGTCCATCGAAGAGCGGGAGCCGTCCCGCCAGCTGGCGTCCTGGTTCTCGCCGCGGGTGCCCGCCCAGCAGATGGTCCTGTTTGCCCGCCAGCTCGCGACCCTGGTGGCCAGCGGGATCCCCAT
The DNA here is from genome assembly GCA_023247215.1 of Candidatus Omnitrophota bacterium. Taxonomy (GTDB): domain Bacteria; phylum Omnitrophota; class Gorgyraeia; order Aquiviventales; family Aquiviventaceae; genus JACPRA01. Next base: position 10,713 of record JAHFGX010000030.1, on the reverse strand, counting down.
CCTGGGGGCGTTGGACGTGCTGCACTCCCAGGTCGAGGATCGCGGGTTTTGCCAGGTGCTCAAGCAACTCCAACGCGATGTCGAAAGCGGCAGCAGCTTGTCCGAGGGCATGGCCAAATTCCCCCGAATCTTTTCCGAGCTCTTCATCAACATGATCAAGGCCGGCGAATCGTCCGGACGGTTGGATGAAATTTTGGATCGGCTGGCCGGCTACATCGAAAAGACTGACGGGCTGCGCCGGAAAGTCAGCACCAGCATGTTCTATCCGATTCTGGTCTCCTGTTTGGCGGCCGGGATTACCGGCTTCCTGGTCATCATCGTCGTCCCGAAGTTCCGGGACATCTTTTCCTCCCTCGGCGGGAAGCTGCCCCTGCCCACGCAGCTCTTGTTGACTGTCAGCGACTATCTTCGCCGGTACAGCGTGGCCTATGTGGCCGTGGGCGTGTTGGCCGTGATCGCAGGCCGCGTGCTGGTCAACACGCGGCCGGGCCGGTTGTGGTTCGACCGGACGACGCTGAAGCTGCCGATCATCGGGCCGCTGCTGCAGAAAGTGGCGATCGCCCGCTTCACCCGCACGCTCGCGACCCTGGTGCGCTCTGGGGTGCCGATTCTGGCGGCCCTGGAGATCGTGGCGAAAACCGCCGGCAATGCCGCCATCGAGCACGCCGTCCTGCAGGCCCGCGTCAGCATCCGCGAAGGCGAGAACATCGCCGACCCGCTGGCGCGCAGCGGGATGTTTCCTCCCATGGTGACCCGGATGGTTGAGGTGGGCGAGAAAACCGGCGAGCTGGAACGGATGCTCTCCAAGATCGCGGAGTTCTATGAGAGCGAGGTGGATGCCATGGTCTCCGCGCTCACCAGCCTGATCGAGCCGGTGATTATCGCCGTGCTCGGCATCATTATCGGCGGCATCGTCGTCGCGCTGTTTCTGCCCATCTTCAAGATTTCCCAACTGGTTAGCTAATGGGCTGGCGAAGGGCTTGACGATGGTGGCGTGAGGTATGTATAGTAAAGGCGGGGTTTCATCCAAGGTGGACAGCACGCCTAACTGCTTGTGCGGCAGGGGGTTTTTAGGGGAACGATTGCTCGGAGTGCCTCGGCTTTATCAATGTAGGAGGGACGTAAAAATGGGGCAGCAGCGGCAACGAGGGTTCACGCTCGTTGAAATCATGATTGTGGTCGCCATCATTGCGCTCTTGGCGGCCATTGCGATTCCGAATGTGTTGCGGGGCCGGGCGACCGCGAATGAGTCCGCGGCCATCGGGAGCATGCGGGCGCTGATCAGCTCGCTGGAAATGTACCGGTCGGTGAACAACGTCTATCCGACCGCAGCCACCTGGGACGCCCAGATGTACGGGGCGGACTGCGCCGCGGCGACTGCGCCGGCCCCGGATTACGGCCCACCCTCGTTCTGTTTGGCGTTGACCGGAGCGGCGACAGATGTGGTGCAGGGCTACATCTACACCTATACCGGCGCCGCCGCGCCCGCCTCGACCTACACGGTCTTAGCCGTGCCGCAGGTCGCCAACTCCACCGGCACGCGTTCGTTCTTGGCGGATCAGTCCGGCGTGATCCGGCATTGCCTGGGCAGCACCGGCACGGTCGCGCAGCTTGGGGATGAATCCACCATTGACGCGGTGCCCACTGCGTGCGATTAATCGCTGAGGTCACCGCGGCGGCGCGTCGGGCTGATCGGGAGGAGCCGATGCGTTGTGATCCGCGGGGATTCACGCATTCCGCGCCAGCCCCGGCGGCGTTTACGATGGTGGAACTCATCATCGCCGCCGCCATCCTCGCCATCGCCATCTCCGCGCTGCTCGGTTCTTTCATCGGCCAAGTGACGCTCAACGAGCATTCCCGCAATCTGACCTGGGCGATCAACGATGCGACTCGCGTGATGGAGCAGGTGCGCGTGCAGAACATGAGCCCCTGCGTCGGCGGCAACGTCCCCTCGGCGGCCGCGCCCAGCGGGTTTGCCAGCTGGGATGCCTGGCTGGCGGGTCCGCCGTCGCCGGCGGTGCCGGCCGGCGGGGGCGGGAAAAGCATTCAACCGGACCCGGCAACGAACGAGCTGCTCACGGTGACCTGCCGGAATCAAAGCAATACGGCGTTCTGCGTGGCCGGGGATGATCCCATCCGCCTCTCGGTGGCGGTGTGCTGGCGGCATCGGACCCGCACCATTGGGGAATGCACGTGGGACGGCGTGAACCTCGCGGCGAATCCCAGCGCCGGCGGCGATCCGACCGTCACCGAGTCTCCCACCATGCTCACCACCATCATGACCTGCCGCCAATGATCTGCCTCCGAGAAGTGTCAGACACTTTTTGCCGCGGCCCCCGCACAAAAAGTGTCAGACACTTCCGAGGGTTCACGCTGCTGGAGCTCTTCATCACCGTCGGGATTTTTGTGGGAATCATCGGCGCCGTGCTGGTGAGTTTTCTGGCCGGCCAGCGGTCTTACCGCTCGTCCGAAGCGTTCATCCAGGTCCAGCAAGAGGCGCGGCGCGCCCTGGACAGCATGGTGAAGGAGCTGCGGGAGGCCGGCGGAACCGTGACGGTCGGCGCGCCGGCTTCGCAGCTGCAGTTTCAACTTGCCCTGGGATACAACTTGCCTTCGCCATGCCCGGTCAACACCATATGCTGGGGCGCGGTGGATCAAGCCGGCACGAACCAGCCGGGCTGGTTCGTGCGGTATCGCCTGAGCGAAACGCAGCTGCTGCGCGAACGGCTCAATGCGGCTGGCACCGTCCAGCCAGGCGTCCGGGTGCTGGGGAATGACGTCAGCCAGTTGACGTTTACGTATATTGGTGGTAATACGCAACTAGTCACGATGGATCTTCAAGTGCAACAGGTTTCTTCGCAACTGCCCGGGGGCAGTATGAGCACCGGCACGACACCATTGCGCACCCAAGTCCGGTTACGGAATCCCTAAGGCACTCAGAGCCTCCCCATCCATGCCCGCCGCATCCGCACCGTCCCTCATTCGCTCCGGGTGGGACGCGTTCGCTCGCCTCGCCACCGTGTCGCCCAAAGGATCCAAGCTCACCGTCGGGCTGGATATCGGCTCGTCTTCAATCAAGGCGGTGGCCTTGGGGCCGCGCCGCGCCTTGGGCCCGCGGCCGGTGCTGGGCCATCATCTCATGGAGTTGGGCCAGGGCGGCGAGGTGCATCTGCCTCAGGCGATCCAGCGGGCGATCGGGGCCTTGCGCGTCCCCACCAACGCGGTCACCATCTCCGTCAGCGGCCAATGGGTGATCATGCGGGTGATCGAGATGCCGGTCATGAAACCGGGGGAACTGGCCCTAGCGCTGCCGATCGAAGCGCAGCGCTATGTGCCGTTTCGGATTGAAGAGGTCATCGTCGATGGCACGATCCTCGGCCCCGGCGAGGCCAATAAGATGTGGGTGGTCTTGGTGGCATCCAAGCGGGATTTGGTGGAGCGCCGGATCGGGTGGGCGCGCCAGGCGGGATTGGAACCCGTGGCGGTGGATGTGGACGCCCTCGCCGTCGCCAACGCCCTGGGGGCCGGAATGGCCGACGGTTCCACAGCCACCCAGGCGATCATGAATGTCGGCACCCAATGGACCAACCTGGCGGTGGTCAAAGGCGGGGTGCCGTATTTGATCCGGGACATCCCTTGGGGGGCGGAGAAGTTAAGCCGGCGGGTGGCCGAGCAGACCGGTCTGGAAGACCGCGCCGTGGCGGCGCTGCTGAAGCAGGCCGACGCGATGCCGGCTCCGGTGCAGGAAGCGTTGGCGATCATGTGCGAATCCCTGACGACCGAGTTGCAGCTGTCGTTCGATTTCTTTGAGAATCATTTTGGGCCGCCGCCTCAACAGCTGGCGGTCACGGGAGGGCTGGCTCAATCCGCCGGATTCTTGGAAGGCCTCCGGCGTCATTTGCCGCTGCCGGCGCTCCCTTGGAGCCCGCCAGGGCTCTCCGGGCAGTTCAGCGTGGCCTACGGGCTGGCGCTGCGCGGGGGGAGGAGCTGAGGATCATGGCCGCGCGCCTGGTGACGATTAATCTCCTCCCGGGCGTCCAGCGCGCCCCCTCCACCAGCTCGCTCGAACAGTTCCACCGCTCGCCCCTGGCCTGGTTGATCGGGAGCGCCCTCGTGGGCGTGGCGCTCGCGTTGTTTGTCACGCTGCGTTGGTACCAGGTCCAGGTGGCGCAGACGGCCGTCCATCTGCAGGCGCTGGACCAACAGAAACTGACCGTGTTCCGCCTGAAAGATTCCCTCCAAGCGTTGCAGGCGCAGCGCCAAACCTATCAGCAAGTCCAGCAGGCCCGCAGCGACTGGGCGCATTACCTCAACATGATTTCCGATCACGTCCCGGACGGCGTCTGGTTCAGCGACCTGACGCTGGACCCGGTGCGGGGGCTCGTGTTGGAAGGCGCGGCAATCAGCGAGGGCGGGGAAGAGATGGTGCGGATCGGCCGGTTCGTCCAAGAATTGAAAGCGGATGTGAAGTTTGCCGAGTCGGTTCAGGACATTCAAATTGAAGCCATCAAGCGCGGGCAAGACGGAGACATCGATCTGGTCTTTTTCACGATTATCTGCACGTTGGCGTCGCCGGCCGCCGGCCCCGCCGCCGCGCCCTCCGGAGGCCCGGCATGACCTCGGCCCCGGCCGCGTCCCGCTGGGTGCTGATCGGGTTGGCGATTCTTGCCACGCTGATTCTGTGGGTGTATTATGCGTATGTCGTGCAGCCGATGGCGCAGGGCATCGGGCGGTTGCGGGAAGAGTTGCGGCGCGCCCGCATTCAGGCGAGCGCGACCGAGCAAGCGGTTGCGCGCGCGCCTCAGCTCAAACGGGAGCAGGAGGAGTTGACGGACGAAGTCGCTCAACTGCGCAACGCGTTGCCAACGGAGCGGGAATTGGCTTCCGTGATCCAGTTCTTGTCAGATCTGGCCAGCCAGACCAGCGTGAAAATCCAGTCGGTGTTTCCCCAGCGGCCCGCTGACGGGACCGCGTCCAACCGCCGCGCCGGCGCGCCGGCAGAGCCGCTGTACCAGGAAGTGCCGATCCAGATTGATGCGGTGGCCGGGTTTCACCAGTTCGGCAGTTTTTTGAGCCGGGCGGAGCATGGACCCCATATGCTACGGGTACGCAGCTTACGCATCAGCGGGAACCCTCGCGAGCCGCAGCGGCACGCACTCAAACTCGTGATGGTGACCTATTTGACGCCGGGAGCCGCGACTGGAACGCTCCTGCCCTCCGAAGCCGGCCATGCCTCCCCGTGACCCGCGGCCTCTCCTGCCTGCTCCAGCGAATGCGCGACGAGTTGTGCCGTGGCCGGGCCTGGCGGGCGCCGTGATGCTGTTGGCGGGCGCGGCAGCCATCACCGGGGCCGACCCGCAAGACCGTCCGGCCTATGACGCCAAACACCGGCGGGATCCCTTTGCGCCCCTGGTTCGTGACGGCCAGCTGGTGGGCATCTCCTCGGAGGAGGCCTTCTCCACGGCGTCCTCATCCCCCGCACCCGCGGTGACGTTGGCGGGGATTCTGTGGGATCCGGCCGGCCGTTCTGTCGCGCTCATCAACGGCACGGAAGTCAAGGCGGGCGACCTCGTCGGAGCGTACCGTGTCGTTGAGATCCGGCCGAATGCCGTGGTCTTGGACCATGAGGGACAGCAGCGGGTTGTGCAAATGGTCTTTGACGGACCCAGAAAAGCGGGCAGTCCAGCGGATGCGCCGCCAACAGGAGGTGAGGGTCGTGGGGAATAAACCAATAAGGCGGGTGGGAGGCCTCATCAGCCTGTTCCTCGTGGCGGCCTGGCCGGTGTGGGCTGCCGATGGGGCGGACAAGCCGGGTGGGACCTCCGAAGCGCAGGACGCCCGCGCGGACGATACCCAGCAGGATGCCCCTGCGCCGCCGGCCGTACCCGCGCCTCTGCCGGCGCCGGATGAGGCGGGGTTGATCACCATTGATTTCAAGGATGCGGACATCCGGCAAGTCCTGCGGGTGCTGTCGTTGAAGAGCGGGGTGGACATTGTGGCCAGCCCCGACGTCGAGAGCCTGGTCACCATTAAGCTGACGAATGTCCCGTGGGAGCAGGCGCTGGAGATCATCCTGCGGACCTACGGCTTCGCCTATGAGCGGAAGGGGAAGGTCATCCGGGTCATGACGCTGGCGGCGGTGGAACAGGAAGCGCTGTCCACGGAGGTATTCCCGCTGAATTATGCCAAGGCGGCCGACGTGTCCAAAGTGCTGGAGGAGCTGTTGTCGGAGCGGGGGAAGGCGAAGCATGATGACCGGACCAACACGCTGATCGTCACGGATCTGCCCTCCAGCCTCTTTCGGCTTCGGCAGGTGATCGTGCGCCTGGATCAAGCGACCCCGCAGGTTCACATCGAATCGCGCTTTGTCGAGACGCGCCTGACGCGGGATGAAAACCTGGGATTTGATTGGAGCGATTCCATGTCCATGACGTGGACGCTGCCCCAGGTCACCGGAACGATCCCGCTGCCCCGGCACCTGCAATCAGTCAGCGCGGCGGCGGACGGGGCGGTGACGCTGGGAACGCTGAATCCCGGCAGCCTGAATGCCGTGATCAATGTCTTGAAATCGCGCGTCGAGACCCGGGTGATTTCCAATCCCACGATCGTGACGTTGGATAACAAGGAGGCCAGCGTCCAGGTCGGCACCGACGTGAACATCCCGAATTTCCAAATTGACCCGTCCACCGGCCGGGCCACCGTCACCGGGTTCCAGACCCGGTCCACCGGCATCCTCCTCAAGGTGACGCCCCATATCAATCTCCAGAACGAGATCGTCCTGGACGTGAAGCCGGAGATCACCTCCGTGGGCACGGATCGCACCTTTGCGCAGGGCATCACGTTTCCTGATTTCGACGTGCAAAAAGCGCAAACGCAGGTTCGGCTGCTCAACGGGCAGACGCTCGCCATCGGCGGCTTGAAACGGCAGGCGGAACGCGTGACCCTGAACAAGGTCCCGATCTTGGGGGACGTGCCGGTGCTGGGATGGTTTTTCACGAATCGCCGGGAGCAAACACCCTCCGGGCAGGATCAGTTGGATCTCTTGATTTTCCTGACGGTCCATTTAGTGACCCCGGGTTCGGCCCAAGCGGCCATTGCGTCACAACCGGCGCCGTCACGCTAGGCCGAGCGCCCACCGCGTTCGGCATTGCGCGGCTACCCCGATGGTAGCCGCTTCAGAGGGGGGAGGAGGCTCACATGCGACGGGTTCCAACGATTCTCTTGGCGCTGGGCGCCAGCGCCGCGGTAGCCTGGTGTGTGGCGCTTCCGCCTCGCGTGACGGCGGCGTCGCCGCCCACCCGTGAGCCCAAAACGGATCTCACGGCCGTGGACCGGAAATTGGATCGCATCCTGGAGCAGCAGCAGATTATTCTCCAGCAGCTCCAGGCGATGGCTGAAGAATTGCGCATCATCAAAGTCCGCGCCACCCGCTAACACTCCGGTTTCTCTCCCCCGGGTAGCGATTTCCGGTAGCGCTACCTTGACGCTCTGAAACGACGTATGTTATACTTCCCTTGATGCCGACAAGCTGGCCAAATTGGGTGGATGTCGTTGTTGTAACTATATTCCTTCGAGCGTGTTACGTTGGTTTTAGCCGCGGCGTTGAGTCGGAAGTGTTCGGGGTGGTCGGCGCCGTGACGGCCGCCGCCCTGGCCTGCAATTTCCACGGAACCGTGGCGCGCCTTATGTTGCCCTGGTGGAAATGGGACCCGGCCTCGCTGGATTTTTTCGTGTTCGTCACAATCCTGTTCACGGCCACGGTGGCCTGCCGCGCGCTCTTCAGCCTCGTGGTCGGGCTCGTGAAGTGGGCCGAGCGGCTCTCCTGGCTGATGCAGGGATTGGGATTAGTCGTGGGCGGCGTGCGGGGGCTCTGGTGGTCGGGCCTGCTGCTAGCGTTGCTGCTGGCGACCGGCGTGCCGGGACTGATGTACGCGATTCAGGATCGGTCCATGGTGGGTGATCGCTTGGTTCGTCTCACCTCGACCACGCTCCAGCAGGTGGCGGACTGGTACCCGGGGCGCGACCAGCGGACGTCCGTGCTCCCATCCACCCAGTGGCGGATGCCAAGCGTGCCGCGGCCCACGCGATCGTTTCCATCCACGTCGGAACGCCGGCGGTAACGACGATGCCACTCATTCCGGAGCAGGTGCTGGACGAGATTCAATCCCGCGCCGACATCGCGGAGCTGATCGGCCAGTACGTGCCGCTCAAGCGCGCTGGCCGCCATTTTAAAGGGTTGTGCCCGTTTCACCAGGAGCGCACGCCCTCGTTCCATGTCAATACGGACAAGCAGATCTACCACTGCTTTGGGTGCGGGGTGGGCGGCAACATCTTCAGCTTTTTGATGCAGCAGGAGCGCTTGACGTTTCCGGAAGCGGCGCAGCGGCTGGCGGAGCAGGTGGGCGTGCCGATTCCAGCCGGCGGCGACCCGGCGCGAAGCGAACGGTTGACGGAGCTCTTTGACTTGGTGGAAAAAGCCGCCCAATACTACGAGCGGGCCTTGGCGCATCCGACGATGGGACGCGCGGCGCGGGCCTATGTGGAGACGCGCGGCGTGACCGCCGCCACGCGCCAGGCCTTTCGCATCGGCTGCGCGCCGGCGGGATGGGATCACCTCGTGCGCGCGGCCCGTCACCGGGGCGTGGAGCCGGCCCAGTTGGAAGCCGCCGGGTTGGCCCTCCCGGGGTCCCGGGGGCTGCGGGACCGGTTTCGTGAGCGCCTGCTGTTTCCGATTCAAGATGCCCGCGGACGGGTGCTGGGATTCGGGGGGCGGGCCCTGGGAGATCAGGAGCCGAAGTATTTGAACAGCCCGGACACGCCGATCTATCACAAGGGCCAAGGCCTCTTTGGAATTTCGCAAGCCAAGGAGGCGATTGCCCGCGCCAAATGCGCCGTCATCGTCGAAGGCTACTTTGACTGCGTGGTGCTCTGGCAGGAAGGCATTCAGCACGTCGTGTCGCCGCTGGGGGTGGCGTTGACGCCGGAGCAGGCCCGGCTCCTCTTGCGTTACACCGACCGGGCCGTCTTGGCCTTCGATGCGGATACGGCGGGCGAGGCCGCGTCGCTGCGCGGGATGGACGTGTTGGTGGAGGCGGGGTTTCACGTGCAGGTCGCCCAGCTGCCGGCGGGCGTGGACCCGGATGAGTTTGTGCGCACGTATGGGCGCGGGGCGGTGGAGCAGCTGGCGTCGGCCGCGCTCGGCATCGTGGAGTTTTTGACGGCCTGCGCCGCGCGGCGCTACCGGCTCAACAACGTGGACGAAAAAGTGCAGGCGGCGCAACAGATGATTTTGCCGACCATCGCCAAGGTGCCAAACGCCATGTTGCGCGCCGAACACGTCCGAGTGCTGGCGGAACAGTGGCAGCTGGATGAGGCGGCGGTCCGGGAGGAGTTGAGCAAGGTCTCGTCCCGCCCTGCCGTCGGCCGAGGCGCGGCCGGGCCGGACGCGAAACGCGGCGACGTGGTGCGGGCGGCAGTCCCCGGCCACATCGCGGAGCGGCTCGTGACGGCGCTGGTCCTGGACGAGCCGGCCCGATGGGATCGCGTGCGGGGACATGCGGCCCTCCAGGAAGTGCGCGATGAGCGGCTCCGCCGCATCCTGGCGGTCGTGGCCGAGCTGCACGGGTCGGGCGGGCGCGAGCCGAGCGCCGGGCACGTGATGGCGAGATTGCAGGATGAAGAAGCGGGCGCGATGGTGCCGCAGTTGATCGCCCTGGCCCAGGCGGAGCCGGACAAGGAGGAAGCTTGGCGCAAGGTCCTTCTGCGCCTGGAGCGCGACGCGAGCCGGCGGCATCAGGAGCACTTGCGCCAGCAGATCCGCGTGGCGCAGAGTTTGGGCAATGACGCAGAGAAGATGCGTTTGCTCAGCGCGTATCAAACGGTCATGAAATCGCCGGCGGGTTCCTCGGAGCCTCGTGACGCGGAACTCGGCATGGCGCAGGCATCGTAAGATAGGATGGGAAAGGAGGCGACGATGGAAACGATGAAGCGGAAGCCCATCAGTGAGCGTCTGGCGCGGGTGTTGGCCGTGGGACGGCATAAGGGCCGCCTGACGTACGAAGAGCTGAACAACCTGCTGCCGGAAGACGTGGCCTCGCCGGAAGAGATTGATGAGCTCTTGACCTTGTTGGGAAAGGAACACATCGAGATCGTGGATAAGCCGGTCTCGCCCGCTCCCCGGCACGAGTCCCGCCCGGCGTCCGCGTCGGCGCATCCAGCGGCCGCAGCCTCGGACGATCGCGGCGAGCACGAGGCGGAAGAACCGCCCGAGGCCCCACAGATCAAGCAGTTGGACGATCCGGTCAAGATGTACCTGCGTCAGATGGGGCAAATCCCGCTGTTGACGCGGGAGCAGGAGCTGGCCTTGGCCCAGAAGATCGAAGCGGCGGAGTGGGCCTTCCGCGGCCGCGTCCTCAAGCTGCCGTTCATCCGGCGCGAGCTGTTGAACCTGGTGGACATGCTCATTGAGGGCAAGCTGCCGCCGGAGGATTATGTGAAGGACGATCCCAATCTCAAGCGCGAAGAGCTGGTGGCCCTGATCATCAAGATGCGCAAGCGCCTCAAGGCGACGCGATCGCTGGCCGGCGTTCGCACGCTGGCGGGTGAGTCCCACCTGACGATCCTGGCCATCGGCTGGATTGTGGAGCGTGCCGAGCAATTCCTGCGCGCCATGGAAACCACCGACCGGCAGTTGGTGCAGGTGAAGCGCACCAG
>JAHFGX010000029.1:19984-23625 GCA_023247215.1 Candidatus Omnitrophota bacterium | reverse complement strand
TTGGCCAGCGCGATGAGCCCCTCGTGGTCGTGGGCGAACTCATCGGAAGGTGAAGTCGAGCAGTTGCGCCGGCAGGTGCAGGAGCTCAAGGACGTGGTGGCAGAGCTGCGCAGCACCACCCAGGCGCAGCAAGCCCGCCTGGCGGCCTTGGAGCAGGGGCGCAGCGCGGCCCCGGCGTCGGGCGCGTCGCTGGCGTCTGCCGCCGGCACCACACCCGCCGGGCCGGGGGCTGATGCCACGGCCCCGCGAGGCAATCCGGCGATGGCCAGAACCGGTCTGCAGGCTCTCAATCCTGAGATCGGCGTGGTGGCCGACGTGGTGGGGCAGCTCTCTGAAAGCTCCGCCGATGGCGAGGGCAATGACAAGTTCAGCGCGCGCGAGGTGGAATTGGTCTTCGGCCATCCCATTGATCCCTACTCGCGCTTGGATGTGACCGCCACCTTCTCGGATTTTGAGGCGGCGGGGTTGGAAGAAGCCTACATCACGCACTGGGGCATGCCGGCAGAACTACGGGCCAAGATCGGGCGCATGCACCCCAAGATCGGCAAGGCCAGCGCCGTCCATCGCGACGTCTTAGAAACCGTGGATGAGCCTCTGGTCGTCTCCCAATACCTCGGCACCGAGGGGCTCACCCGCACGGGGGTGGAGCTCACTGGTTTTATCCCGGCACCCTGGACGTCCGTGACGCACGAGCTGACCGGCGGGATCATGGAAGGCGGGGTGAGCGAGGGCGGGGTCTTGTTCGGCGGCACGCGCCGCCGGCCGTCGTTCTACGCCCACCTGAAAAACTTCTGGGATATTTCGGATGCCTCGAATCTGGAAATGGGAACGACGTACTTGCTCGGGTCCAAAGATGCCGACCAGGCGTATGAGGTGAACGCCTTAGGGCTCGATGCCACCCTGGTCCATTACGTGACGCCGGCCAATAAGCTGAAATGGCAAAATGAGGCCTACCTCCAAGAGCGCAAAGAGTCGTTCAGCATCGCGGACAATGGGACGCGCACGAACTTCGGGAAAAACCCATGGGGATTCTACTCGTTGGTGGACTACCGCCTCAGCCCGCGGCTCGGGGTCGGCGGCCGGTTTGATTACGTCGAGCCGATTGATCTGAATCCCGCGACGCGAGCGCGGGATGGGGATACCGCCTGGTCCGGCTACCTGACGCTCTACCAAAGCGAGTTCACGCGCTGGCGCCTGCAATTCCGCCACACGGATTTTGCCGCCGGGGGCGATGATAACACCATCTTCGCTCAGGGCACGGTGGTCATCGGCGTCCACAAGCACCAACTCCAATAATGCGACACCTACGGAACCTCGTGGCCGCGCTGCTGCTGGTTGGGGTGGGACATCCGCTTGCCAGCGAGGCCAAAGAGCAGCCGATCCCAGTGGTGGCGACCTTGTCCACGTTTGCCGATCTGATGAAGACGATCGGCGGCGCGCGCGTGAACGTGTCCACGATTGCGCCAGCCACCTTCAATCCGCATTTCATTGAGCCAAAGCCCAGCGATGTGCTCAAGGTCAAGCGGGCCGCGCTCCTGATCCATGCGGGGCTGGACTTAGAGCTTTGGCGCGGGCCGCTGCTGGATGCGGCCGGCAATACCAAGCTCTTTCCAGGGCAGCCTGGCGAGCTGGACCTCTCCCAGGGAATCGCGCTGCTGGAGGTTCCGGATCACGTCGTCAGCCGGATCGAGGGGGACATCCACATCTATGGGAACCCCCACTACTGGCTCAATCCGGAGAACGCCAAACCGATGGCGCAGGCTATCTACGACAAGCTCTGCGCGCTGGACCCGGCGTCGGAGCAGGACTACCATCGCAACCTGCAGCAGTTCCTGGCCCAGCTGGATCAAAAGATCTCAGCGTGGAAGGCCAAGCTGGCGCCATATCATGGGCGGGAACTGGTCGGCTACCACAACGAGTGGCCCTATTTGATGCACTTCGCCGGGCTCAGGATGGGGCGGTTTTTGGAGCCGAAACCAGGCATTCCTCCGACGCCGAAGCAGGTGCAGTTCATCGAAGGCTATCTGCGGGATCAGCGGATCCCGGCGATTGTTCAAGCGACCTACTTTCCCCGGCAGACCAGCGACGCCGTCGCCAAGGACACCGGTGCGGCCGTGGTGCTCCTCTGCCAGAATGTGAAGGAGCTGCCCGCCTGTTCGGATTATCTCTCCATGCTGGAGTATAATGTGACGCAATTGGTTCGCGTCTTGGAGAAGGGCGCGTCCTAACGATGGCCGAATTTCTTCACTTGATGTGGCAGCCGTTTTTGGCGTGCCTGATTTTGACCGGCATGCACGCCTATCTGGGGCTGCATGTGATCGAGCGGGGGGTCATTTTCGTGGATCTGGCGCTGGCGCAACTGGCGGCGTTCGGAGCCACCGTCGGGTTCTTGTGGGGCGTGGGATTGACGTCGTCAGGCGGGCATCTCATTTCGCTGGGGTTTACCCTGGCCGGCGCGGCCGTCTTTGCCGCCACGCGTTTGCGCAAACCCCTGGTGCCGCATGAATCGCTGATCGGCATCGTGTACGCCGTCTCCGCGGCGGCGTCCATTCTTGTGCTGAGCCGCGCCCCGGAGGGTGGGGAGCACCTGAAGGCGCTGATGGTGGGCCACCTGTTGTTTGCGAATTGGCCGGAGATTCGTCACATCTTGTTCCTCTATAGCGTGATCGGGTTCATCCACTGGCTGTTTCGGAAACCGCTCCTCATGATCTCGCGCAGCCCGGCAATCGCCTTTCGCAAGAGGCTGCGGGTGCGGTGGTGGGACTTCCTGTTTTATGCGACCTTCGGGTTCGTCGTGACCAGCTCCGTGGAAATCGCCGGGGTGCTGTTGGTCTTTTCCTTCCTGGTGGTGCCGGCGGTCTGCGGCGTGCTGCTGGCCGGCACGATCGGTCGGCGCCTAACGGTGGGCTGGCTCGTCGGGCTGCTCACCAGCATGGCCGGGATCGCCGCCTCCTACGTGTGGGACCTGCCGACGGGTGCGACGATCGTGTGCGCGTTCGGCGTCTGCCTGCTGGCGTGCGCGTTCCTGCGGCGGCTGATCACGCTGGCGGCATGAGCCTCGACGCGACGCTGCCGCCATCGCACGACGCTTCCGAGGCGCCCACGGTGGAGGAGCCCACCGAGTCGCTGGTGACCCTGCGCCTGGGAACGGAATGGTACGCCCTCCCGATCGTCAAAGCGAGGGCCGCGGTTCGGTGCAGTCCGCTCACCCCGCTTCCTTCCGTCCCTTCACACATCGCGGGGATCGTCAACCTGCGGGGGGAAATCCTTTCGGTGACCGATTTGCGCCGGCTGTTTCACCTGCCGGCTCTGCCGGTGACGGCAGAGAGCCGCCTCGTGATTGTGGAAGATGACGGGATGCAGACGGCCCTCTTGGCGGATGCGGTCGGCGAGGTGATCGCCGTGCCGGTGACGGCCTTTGAGCCGCCCCTGACCACCTTGGACGCGGGACAGGTGGAGTATATTGAGCGCGTGTGCCGGTGGAAGCAGCGGTTGATCGCCGTCCTGCGCATCGAGCGGCTGCTGGCGGGAACAGCGTCGTCAGGCGCGCGCGGTGAGTCGCCGGATCAGTGAGGCACGCAGCAACGATGGGACGAATGCCAGCCAACGGATTAATGGGACGGCTCATGGTGTTAGCCGTC